>JADGPC010000049.1 GCA_017882645.1 Streptosporangiales bacterium
AGCCGGACCTGGTTCTGGATCAGCTCGCCGACCGTACGCAGGCGCCGGTTGCCGAAGTGGTCGATGTCGTCGGTCTCGATCGGGATCAGGCCGTCGCTGACCTTCATCTCGTCCTCGCCGACGTGCAGCTTGACGAGGTACTCGATGGTGGCGACGATGTCTTCCTCGGTCAGCGTGCCCTGCGTGATCGGCTGGGTCAGCCCGAGCTTCTTGTTCACCTTGTAGCGACCGACCTTGGCCAGGTCGTAGCGCTTGGGGTTGAAGTACAGGTTCTCCAGCAGCGCCTGCGCGGACTCCCTCGTCGGGGGCTCGCCCGGCCGGAGCTTGCGGTAGATGTCGAGCAGGGCGTCATCCTGGCCGGTGGTGTGGTCCTTCTCCAGGGTGGCGCGCATCGACTCGTAGGCACCGAACCGCTCGAGGATCTTGGCCTCGTCCCAGCCGAGCGCCTTGAGCAGGACGGTCACGCTCTGCTTGCGCTTACGGTCGATCCGGACGCCGACGCTGTCCCGCTTGTCGATCTCGAACTCCAGCCAGGCACCCCGCGACGGGATCACCTTGCAGCTGTAGATGTCCTTGTCCGACGCCTTGTCCACCTGCCGGTCGAAGTAGACACCCGGCGAGCGGACAAGCTGCGAGACGACGACACGCTCGGTGCCGTTGATGATGAACGTGCCCTTGGGCGACATCAGAGGGAAGTCCCCCATGAACACGGTCTGGCTCTTGATCTCGCCGGTCGAGTTGTTGATGAACTCGGCGGTCACGAACATCGGCGCGGAGAAGGTCATGTCCTTCTCCTTGCACTCGTCCGCCGAGTACTTCGGTGGCTCGAAGCGATGATCTCGGAACGACAGAGACATCGTTCCGGTGAAGTCCTCGATCGGACTGATCTCCTCGAAGATCTCTTCGAGGCCGGACTGCTCTGGGAGGTCCTTACGGCCGAGCGACTTGTCGGCTTCGATCCTCTGCCGCCACTTCTCGTTGCCGAGCAGCCAGTCGAACGAGTCCGTCTGCAGGGCGAGAAGGCTAGGAACTTCCAGTGGTTCCTTGATTCGGGCGAAGGAAATGCGATGTGGACCAGGAGCGATAGCTGAGGCGCTGCGCGAGGCTGCCAACAGGGGTCCTTCCGAGCTCGTGGCTGAACGGTCACCGCGCGCACGCAAAACGCCCTGCGGCTTCGCCGCTACGGGTTAGAATGTTGCCGAGGACATGCAGGTGCAGCGCAAATTGGCAGTGTAGTCGACAGACACACTGCTGGTCAACTTATCTGCACCTTGATACTCACGGCTGAAGGCAGCATCGCTCTTTGGAAGCAAAACGTCAAGAGCAGAAGCCGATGTGTCGTCACGTTGGGCTACGTGACGAGAATCACAGTCTCGATTAGGTTTGAGCCGCGCCAGACTGGGCAACTTTAGATCTTCGGGCTGGTAGACGGTCCCGGCCAGATTCTGGCGCTGGTCTGCCTTCTGACCGGCGCTCCGCTCGCCCCGCCGTCCGCAGCCGACCCGGCCCCGCCCAGCGATCTCAGCCAGTGACGGTAGCACGCCAGCCGGTAGTCGCTCAGATTATTTAGGACGAGGCCTGCTCCGGTCCGCCCCTGGCCGCCCCGGCCCTTCCGCGTCACCCCGCCGGCCTCCCAAAACCAGGCGCCGCCCGCCCGGGCCCGGCACCCCAGCCACCGCCCACGCGGGCCCGGCACCCCCGCCACCGCGCCTCGCCGCCGGGGCCCGCGCAAAACACCTCAGCTCATCCCCGCGACTGCCCCATGCTGCAGCTCCGCTCGGCCAGCTAGCCAACCCACTGACCCGAACCAGCACCCCAATTCATCGTATATCACCCAAACAATCCCATATAGCCGAGTCCGCTTCTCGGCCAGGATCAGCGCTGAGGCACTCTTCATGACTTTGCGTCAAATTCGCGCCGGACATCGTCTGCTTTGCGAATTTCGTTCAGCGCAAAGTCATGAAAAGTGCGGCGCGCGGGCCGCCCGAGACGCTGACGAGCCGCGCGCCGCTCGGAAACGGGGCGCTCGTCGACCCCGGGACGGCCTGACGGAGCTGCGGCGGCGGCTCAAGCCCACGCGTCGACCCTTGCCGGGAGCCGAGATGCGCTGCAGCACCGGGCGAACTGCCATGCGGGCCCCGCCGGGGAGCCGGGCCCGCGCCGCGCCCGGAACTGCCGGGAGAGCGGCCGTGGCCGGAGAGCCGGGTTGTGCCGCCGCGCTCCGGGCGCCGGGGACGCCAGGCCATCCGCCGCCGCGCTCCGGGCAGCCAAGGCCGGCCGCCCCAGGAACGCCTCCGGGCGCTGACCGGTCGAAGCCAGCCAGCGCCCGGAGAACTGCGCTGCGAAACTGCCTACTTGACGGTGACGGTCGCGCCGACGCCCTCGAGTACGGCCTTCGCCTTCTCGGCGGTCTCCTTGTTGACCTTCTCCAGCACCCGCTGCGGGGCGCCGTCGACGAGGTCCTTGGCTTCCTTGAGACCGAGGCCGGTCAGCGGCCGGACTTCCTTGATCACCTGGATCTTCTTGTCGCCCGCGGCCTCGAGTATGACGTCGAACTCATCCTGCTCCTCGGCCTCGGCGGCTGCCTCGCCGCCACCAGCCGCAGCCGGGCCAGCCACGGCCACCGGGGCAGCGGCCTTGACGTCAAACGTCTCCTCGAACTGCTTCACGAACTCGGACAGCTCGATGAGCGTCATCTCCTTGAACGCGTCAAGAAGGTCGCCTGTGCTGATCTTCGCCATCGTGGTCTTTCCTCCGTCTAGCTCTCTTTAGCGGCTGACCTTCCCGGCCACCGCATGTCTGGTTACAGCTGCATGCTCGTGGGTGAACTGCCAGCCTTACTCGCTGTCGCCCGCGGTGTCCGTCTGGTCGTCGGCGGCCACCTCTGCCTCGCCGTCAGCCGCTTCCGCGACCGGGGCCGCTTCCGCGACCGCGTCCTGCGGTGCGGCGTCCGCGCCGCCGACCGGGCCCGCTGCGGCCTTCTTTTCCTCAAGTGCCGCCAGCAGCCTGGCCATCTGGACGGGCAGCGCGGCGAACGTTGCCGCAGCACCTGCCATCGTCGCCTTCATGGCACCCGCCAGCTTGGCGAGCAGGACATCGCGCGGCTCGAGATCCGCGAGCTTGGCGATCTCGGCCGGCGACAAGGTCTTGCCGTCGAGAACCCCGCCCTTGATCACGAGCAGCGGGTTGGCCTTCGAGAACTCGCGCAGTCCCTTGGCTGCCTGAACCACGTCGCCGCCGACAAATGCGATGGCCGACGGGCCGACAAGCAGCTCGGAGAAGTCGTCGGCGACTCCGGCGTCCTTCGCCGCGATCTTGGTGAGAGTGTTCTTCACCACGGAGAACGTGGCATCCTCGCCCAGCGTCTGGCGGAGTTCCTTGACCTGGGCCACCGTCAGTCCGCGGTACTCGGTGAGGACAGCGCCCGACGAATTCTGGAACCGCTCGGTCAGCTCGGCGACCTTCGCCTCCTTTACCGCCCTCGCCATGGGCATCCCTCCTGCCTTGAGGAGTCAGCCCGCCTGGCGGGCCGCTCCGATACGAATCATCAGGTGCGCCGGAAGACCCAGAAGACGACGAACGCCCGGGCGCAGACGCACCGGGGCGGAACCGCAAGCAGCGAGGACGTCAGCAGACATGCGGTACGACTCAGTTCACCTGCGCTGGCCGCCCGGACATCCGGGCCTTCAGCCGACACACGCGAGGCATGCCGACAGCCGACGGTCTTTGGCGTGACCAAGAGTACGCGGCCATCCGGCTACCGCCAAATCACGCCGGCATAGGGCACCCGCCATAGCACGCCCGCCCGGCACCGCCCGCCCCAAACCGCCGCCATGAAGCGCCCACCCGGCACCGCCCGCCCCAAGCCGCCGCCAAGAACGCCCGCCAGCCCGCCACTCTGCCGCGCCCCCCGCCGCCCTTCCGCGCGGTACACCCCAGCGCCCTCCGCTGCGGCGTCGGCGCGCGAACAACAGCGATGGGCCCTCACCGTTGCTGTATCAACAGTGATGGCCCATCGGTGTTGTTCAGGATCAGGCCGCGCTAGCTGGCGGCGGCTTCCTCGAGGTCGCCGGTCAGGCCCCGGGTAATGCTCGGGTCCACCGGAACGCCGGGACCCATGGTGGTCGAGAAAGTGATCTTCCTCAGGTAGCGGCCCTTCGCCGCCGCCGGCTTCAGCCGGACGACCTCGTCGATCGCGGCCGCGTAGTTCTCCACCAGCGCCCGGTCGTCGAACGACGCCTTGCCGATGATGAAGTGCAGGCTGCCGTGCCGGTCCACCCGGAACTCGATCTTGCCGCCCTTGATGTCGGTCACGGCCTTGGCCACGTCAGCGGTCACGGTGCCGGTCTTCGGATTCGGCATCAGCCCGCGCGGGCCGAGCACCCGGCCGAGGCGGCCGACCTTGCCCATCAGGTCGGGCGTAGCGACCACGGCGTCGAAGTCCAGGAAGCCGCCCTGGACCCGCTCGATCAGCTCGTCGGAGCCGACGATGTCCGCGCCAGCGGCGCGCGCCTCCTCGGCGCGATCCCCGGCCGCGAACACCAGCACCCTGGCCGTCTTGCCGGTGCCGTTCGGCAGGTTGACGGTGCCTCGCACCATCTGGTCGGCCTTGCGCGGGTCGACCCCGAGCCTGATGGCCACCTCGACGGTCGAGTCGAACTTAGCGGTCGCTGTCTTCTTAGCCAGGTCGACCGCCTGCACCGGCGAATACAGCTTCGCGGCGTCGACTAGCTCCTCTACCTTGCGGTAGGCCTTGCTGCGCTTCATGTTCTGTCTCCCCTTGGGTGAAGTGGGCAGGTCGTGGTCATCGGGCCAGCGCGTGGCCCTGCCACTGCCAGGCCCCGGATCTGCCGGTTACCTGGGACGGAAAGGCAACAATCAGCCCTCGACGGTGATTCCCATCGACCTGGCTGTTCCGGCGATGATCAGCTCGGCCGCCTCGATGCTGGTCGCGTTCAGGTCTGGCATCTTGACCTGCGCGATGTCCCTGACCTGCGCCTTGGTCATCTTGCCGACCTTGGTCTTGTGCGGCTCCGAGCTGCCCTTGGCCACCCCGGCTGCCTTCTTGATCAGCTCGGCGGCCGGAGGGGTCTTCGTGATGAACGAGAAGGTCCGGTCCTCGTAGATCGTGATCTCGACCGGGATGATGTTGCCGCGCTGCGACTCGGTCGCCGCGTTGTACTGCTTGACGAAGTCCATGATGTTGACGCCGTGCGGGCCAAGAGCCGTGCCGACTGGCGGCGCTGGGGTAGCCGCGCCGGCATTCAGCTGGACCTTCACGACCGCAGCGATCTTCTTCTTCCTCGGAGCCATCTGATGCGAATCCTTATCTCGTCTTGCTTGCCGTGCTCAGTTCTTGCCGGGCTCAGATCTTGCCGTGCTCAGAGCTTGCTGACCTGGTCGAACGAGAGCTCCACCGGCGTCTCGCGGCCGAAGATCGACACGAGCACCTTGAGCTTCTGGGTATCTGGGTTAATCTCGCTCACCGTCGCCGGGAGCGTCGCGAACGGGCCGTCCATGACGGTAACGGACTGGTTCACCTCGAAGTCCACCGCGGCTGCCCGCATGGTCTCGGCCTTCTTGGCCGCCTTCTCCTCCGGCACCGGGGCGAGCAGGGACATCACTTCGTCCAGGCTGAGCGGCGACGGCCGGCTGGACAGGCCGACGAAGCCGGTCACGCCGGGAGTGTTGCGCACGGCGGCCCACGACTCGTCGGTCAGGTCCATCCGCACCAGGATGTAGCCGGGCAGCACCTTCTCCTGCACCTGCTGCCGCTTGCCGCCCTTGACCTCGATCACCTCGTGCGTGGGGACCTCGATCTGGAAGATGAAGTCCTCCATGTTGAGCGACTGGGTGCGGCTTTCCAGGTTGGTCCTGACCCGGTTCTCGTATCCGGCGTAGGAATGCACGACGTACCACTCGCCCGGCATCCGCCGAAGCTCAGCCTCGAACGCGGCGACCGGATCGGCTTCCTCGGCCTCCTGCGGTCCAGCCTCCTGTGCCTCGGCCTCTGGCGCCTCGCCAGCTTCCGCCTGGCCAGCCTCCTGGGCCACGGCGACGTCGTCAGCCGTACCGTCAGCGGCGGCGTCGGCCTCGCTTAGCACGTCAGCCTGGTCGTCGTCGGAAGGCTCGGCCAGCGGCCCACCGACCTGTTCGGAGTCGGTCACGATAGCTCTTTCTCTCTGCTGCTTTCCTGCGCGGCTACTTTCTCGCGCGCAGGTACTTGCGCCTCTACTTCTGGCCGAACGTCACCCGCATCAGCGGACCAGGAGAAGTTAACCTCCCGTGATCATGCTGCCACGCCTAGCGCACGGATACTACCTAGCCCCACCTAGCCCCACGAGCCCGTCAACGGCCGAAGACGGCGAACACCAGCCTCGTGAAGACCGTGTCCACGCCGGTGACGATGCCCACCATGATCAGGATGAAGATGACGGCGACCGTGGTGTAGGTGATCAGTTCCTTGCGGGTCGGCCAGATGACCTTCCTAAGCTCGGCCCTGACCTCCCGCACGAAGACAGCCGGGCTCGTCCGCTCCGGCTTCGCCGGGCCGCCGGACTTAACCGGCCTCTTGGCCTGCGGGCCACGTACCTGAGTCGCCAATGTCCTCACCTGTAGCGCTGGTCAACGGCCGGCTCGCGCCGGTGCGGGGCCCGCGGGTTACGAGCCAACTCGCAGGGCAGGAGGGACTCGAACCCCCAACCGCCGGTTTTGGAGACCGGGACTCTAGCCAATTGAGCTACTGCCCTCTGAGTGGGCGCCGTAGGCATGCTTCCGCAACCTGACGGAGATCCACCAGATGTTGAAGTGTACGTTGCGAACCGGCCCCGCGTCGAACCGCGCGGTATTTTGCCTGACTGCCGCGGCCCGGGCCGCCGAGCCCGGCTTGCGACCCCGGCCCGTTGCACCAGCCTGCTCCCCGCGGCTGCCCCCGGCAACTGCCCGGCTGGCGGCTCCCGGCACTCGCCTGCGTCCCGGCATTGTCTGCCCCGGCCCGCGCGAGGTGGGAGGATGCTAGGCATGGGAGCAAGTAAGTCCAGACTATCCGCACGGATCTCCGCGATCACCGAATCGGCGACGCTCGCGGTTGACGCCAAGGCCAAGGCGATGAAAGCGGCCGGCCGCCCGGTGATCGGCTTCGGCGCCGGCGAGCCCGACTTCCCGACCCCTGGCTACATCGTCGAGGCGGCGCAACGGGCCTGCGCCGAGCCGCGGTTCCATAAGTACTCGCCCACCGCCGGGCTGCCCGAACTGCGCGAGGCGATCGCGGCGAAGACGGCACGCGACTCGGGCCTGGCCGTCCAGGCCAGCCAGGTACTCGTCACCAACGGCGGCAAGCAGGCGGTCTACCAGGCCTTCGCGACCCTCCTCGACCCCGGCGACGAGGTGCTGCTGCCCGCTCCGTACTGGACGACATACCCCGAGGTCATCGGGCTGGCCGGCGGAGTCGTCGTGCCGGTGCCGACCGACGAGACCACCGGCTACCTGACCACGGTCGCCGACCTGGAGGCGCACTGCACCGACCGCACCAAGATGCTGGTCTTCGTCTCGCCGTCGAACCCGACCGGCGCGGTCTACCCGCCCGGCCTGGTCGCCGAGATCGGCCGGTGGGCCGCCGGCCGGGGCATCTGGGTGGTGACCGACGAGATCTACGAGCACCTGGTCTACGGCAGCGCCAGGTTCACCTCGATCCCGGTCGCCGCGCCGGATCTGGCCGACCGTTGCGTCGTGCTCAACGGCGTCGCCAAGACCTACGCCATGACCGGGTGGCGGGTCGGCTGGATGATCGGGCCGGCGGACGTGATCAAGGCGGCCACCAACCTGCAATCGCACGCCACCTCGAACGTCTGCAATGTCGCGCAGGCAGCGGCTCTGGCCGCGGTCTCCGGCGACCTGTCCGCGGTGGAGCAGATGCGCGAGGCGTTCGACCGCCGCCGGGAGCAGATGACCATCATGCTGAACAAGATCCCCGGGGTCATCTGCCCGCTCCCAGAGGGCGCTTTCTACTGTTTCCCCAGCGTCAAGGGCGTACTCGGCAAGCAGCTGGCCGGCCACCAGATCCAGACCTCTGCCCAGCTCGCCGAGGTGGTGCTCGAGGAGGCTGAGGTGGCCGTGGTTCCTGGCGAAGCGTTCGGTGCGCCTGGGTACTTCCGGCTATCGGCCGCTTTGGCCGACGCCGACCTCGAGGTCGGGCTGACCCGGCTGGGAGATCTGCTGGCACAGGCCGGCTGACCTGCCCGCCGGCGGCGGGCCTGGCCAGCCCAGCGCCCGCCGCCGGGCAGACTAGTCGGATGGCAAGGCGGCTCGACCTGCTCCCGAAAGCGCACCTGCACCTGCACTTCACCGGTGCCATGCGCCGGGGCACCCTGATCGAGCTGGCTGCAGCGCACGGGATCAGCCTGCCCGACGCGTTCGGAACCGACTGGCCGCCCCGGCTGCGCGGGACCGATGAGCGGGGCTGGTTCAGGTTCCAGCGGCTGTACGACTGCGCCAGGGCGGTGCTGCGCACCGAGTCCGACATCCGCAGGCTCATCACCGAGATGGCGCAGGACGAGGTTGCCGAAGGCTCGGGCTGGCTGGAATACCAGGTCGACCCGTCCGGCTACGCAGGCCGGTTCGGCGGCCTGACCTCGTTCGTCGAGCTGGTCCTCGACGCGACCGCGGCGGCGGCGCGCGCTACCGGCCTGGGTATCGGCGTGATCATCGCGGCGAACCGGACCAGGCACCCGCTTGACGCCCGGGCGACCGCGAGGCTGGCGGCCAGCCACGCGGGCCGCGGGGTCGTCGGGTTCGGCCTGTCCAACGACGAGCGGCGCGGAGCCCCGGCCGACTTCGCCGCCGCGTTCAGGATCGCGTCCAGGGCCGGGCTGCTGGCCGTGCCGCACGGCGGCGAACTGGCTGGGCCCGCGAGCGTCCGGGCCTGCATCGACGAGCTGAACGCCGACCGGATCGGGCACGGCGTGGCGGCGGCCGCTGAGCCCGCGCTGGTCAGGCGCCTCGCGGAGCGGCAGACCACGCTCGAGGTCTGCCCGGCATCGAACGTTGCTCTTGGAGTGGCGGCGACCCCCGCCGACGTGCCGCTGGCCCGGCTGCTCGACGCCGGCGTGCCGGTGGCCCTGGGGGCCGACGATCCGCTGCTCTTCGGATCGCGGCTGACCGCCCAGTACGAGCTGGCGAGGGGCGTGCATGAGCTCGCTGACGATCAGCTGGCCAGGCTGGCGAGGATGTCGGTGCTGGGCTCCGCCGTCCCCGCGGACCTGGCGGACCGCCTGCTGGCAGGCATCGACTCATGGCTGGCAGCGCCTGATCCCGCCGAGGGGACGCCGGCCGGCGTCTCGGGTGGCGCCGACGGCACCGGCGCGGGCTAGGTCGCCAGTCCGGGCAGGACGCCAGTCCGGGCAGGTCGCCAGCCCTGGCCGTCATGGGCCTGGGCAGCTCACGAGCTCGGGCGGATCGCAGGCTCAGGCCGTCACGGGCTGGGCTACAGGGTCACGCCCACGAGCACGGGTTCGTTGGCCAGCTCGATCCCGAACACCGAACGCACGCCAGCGACGATCTCCCTGGCCAGGCCGATCAGGTCGGCCGTGCTGGCGCCGCCCCGGTTGGTCAGCGCGAGGGTGTGCTTGGCCGAGATTCTGGCTGGTCCCTGGCCCGGGTAGCCCTTGCTGAAGCCGGCCTGCTCGATCAGCCAGGCGGCCGGAACCTTGACCTGGCCGCTCCCGGCGGGGAACGCTGGCACGCTGGCTCCCGGGCGGCGAGCGGAGATGACCCGCTCCACGCCGGCCAGCTGCTCGGGGCTGAGCACGGGGTTGGTGAAGAACGACCCGGCGCTGACGGTGTCGGGGTCAGCCGGATCGAGCACCATGCCCTTACCGCGCCGGAGCTCGAGGACAGCCGCCCTGACGTCGGCCAGCGCGCCGCAGTCACCGGTTCCGACGCCCAGTTTCGCGGCCAGCTCGGGGTACCTGATCGGGACCGACATCGGATCGCGCCGGAGCGCGAAGCTGACCTCGAGGACGATATACCGGCCGGTGGGCGCGGACCCGGCGGGCGGCGCGGACCCGGCGGGCGGCGGACCGTTCCGCGGCGCTGAACCAGCCGCCGCTCCGGCCGGCGGCCAGGAGGTGGCCTTGAACAGGCTCGTCCGGTAACCGAACGCGCACTGCGCCCTGTCCAGCGTGTCGACCGAGGACGTGGCGCGGTCCAGGACCGTAACGGCGCTGATCGTGGCCGCGACCTCCTGGCCGTAGGCGCCCACATTCTGGACCGGCGTCGCGCCGGCCAGCCCGGGGATGCCGGCCAGGCACTCGATCCCGGCCAGCTTCTCCCCGACCGACCACTCGACGAGCCGGTCCCAGTTCTCGCCCGCGGCGACCGTGATCATGACCTGGTCACCGGCCTCGCGGGCGGCGATGCCAGTGGTGGCGACCCGGACCACGGTGCCGTCGAACCCGCCGTCCGACACCACGAGGTTGCTTCCGCCGCCGAGCACGAGCAGCGGCTCGCCGGCGGCGTCGGCCGTGAGCACGCCCATAGTGAGCTCGGCGGCCGTACGGGCCTCGGCCAGCCGTGCCGCCGGACCGCCGAGCCGCAGCGTCGTGTAGCCGGCCAGGGGAACCCGCTCAGTGAGCATGAGCACCAGGTGAGCTTACGCCGGTCGCCTCAGGGCAGCCGAACCTCAGGGCAGCCGGACCACCGCGCGGGCCCTGGTCAGCACTTTGGTGTCGGCCGCCCTGGCAGTCAGTGCGAGCGCGACCCGGTTGCCGTCAAGCTTCTCCTCGACCTGCCCGCTCACGCTGATGGTCGCGCCGGTGTCGTCGTCCGGAACCACCACCGGCGAGGAGAACCGGACGCCGTACTCCACGACGGTCGCCTTCGGCCCGGCCCAGTCGGTTACGAAGCGGCCGGCCTGCGCCATCGTGAACATTCCGTGCGCGATGACGTCGGGCAGGCCGACCGACTTCGCGATCCGCTCGTTCCAGTGGATGACGTTGAAGTCGCCTGAGGCGCCGCAGTACTTGACCAGGCTGAGCCTGGTCGCCGGGTAGCTGACGGCCGCCAGCTCGGTCCCGACCTCGACCTCGTCGTAGGTGACCTGGTCGCTCATGATGCGCCGCCTCTTTCCACGAGCGTCGAGTAGGCGGTGCACACGTGCTCGCCCTCCACCGTGCTGATCTGCGTGGTCGTCGTCATCATCGAGTTACGGCCGACATCCCTGATGTCCGAGATCGTGACCTGCGCGGTGACCACGTCGCCGGCGCGCAGCGGCCGTGAGTACTCGAACCTCTGCTCCCCGTGGACCACCATCGCGTAGTTCAGGTTCAGCCCTGGCTCGGCCAGCGCGCGCGAGCTGCTCGCCATGCTGATCACGATCGGGAAGGTCGGCGGCGCGATCACGTCGGCGAAGCCGGCCTCCTGGGCGGCGGCGCGATCGCGGTATACCGGGTTCGGGTCGCCGATCGCGTCGGCGAACTCGGCCAGCTTGACCCGGCTGACCTCGTAAGGCTCGCTGGGAGAGAAGGTCTTGCCGACGAAGTCAGGGTTGATGGCCATCTGGCTCCAGCCTTGAGAAACGATCACGTCTGTCTAGCGGGAGACTAATGCCCCGTTCGGCCCGGCCGCCAGCCGGGCGGCGGAGCAAAGCGATCAGGCGGACTAGCGCGTCTCGCGGTGCGGCTGGTGCTTGCGGCAGAACGGGCAGTACTTGCTCATCTCGAGCCGGTCGGGGTCGTTCCGGCGGTTCTTCCGCGTGATGTAGTTGCGATGCTTGCACTCCTGACAGGCCAGGGTGATCTTGGGCCTGATATCGGTCGCAGCCACGGTGGAGTGCCTTTCTCCTGTACGGACATTCGTTCCGGCGGCTGTCTGCGCGCGAACGCGGCCAGCCTGGTGGGTCGTTCTGGTACGGGCCTCAAGGGTAACCGCCCGGGGAGCCGCAACAAAAGCAGCACCTCGCGCATTCCCAGTGCGACCGCCGGAGCGGCCGGTGAGTTCGTAGCGGAGGCCGGACTTGAACCGGCGACACAGCGATTATGAGCCGCTTGCTCTGCCTGACTGAGCTACTCCGCCGTGCGGACAAGGAATCCTATCCTGTGCCGGGCCTTCCCGAATCCGCGTGGCCCGGCCGGTAGAGCCGGGGCCTGCCTAGCTTACCGGGATTTCCGCCCTCCGGCGCGCCGTAACCGCCCCGGCCCGGCTGATCCCGGAATTCACGCGTTCAGCACTCGACAACGTTCAACGCCAGCCCGCCGCGCGCGGTCTCCTTGTACTTGTCCTTCATATCCGCGCCGGTCTCGCGCATGGTCTTGATCGCCTTGTCGAGGGAGACATGGTGCTCGCCGTCGCCCCTGACGGCCATCCGCGCGGCGGTGATCGCCTTGACCGACGCGATCGCGTTCCGCTCGATGCACGGAATCTGAACCAGGCCGCCGACCGGGTCGCAGGTCAGGCCCAGGTTGTGCTCGAGGCCGATCTCGGCCGCGTTCTCGACCTGCTCGGGCGAGCCGCCCAGCACCTCGGCCAGCCCGGCGGCCGCCATCGAGCAGGCCGAGCCCACCTCGCCCTGGCAGCCGACCTCGGCGCCGGAGATCGACGCGTTCTCCTTGAACAGCACGCCGATCGCCGCCGCGGTGAGCAGGAACGCGATCACGCCGTCGTCGTCGGCGCCCGGCACGAACCTGGTGTAGTAATGCAGCACCGCCGGGATGATCCCGGCCGCGCCGTTGGTCGGCGCGGTGACGACCCGGCCGCCCGCGGCGTTCTGCTCGTTGACGGCGAGGGCGTAGAGCGTCACCCACTCCATCGCGTACAGCGGGTCGGTGACATCGGAGGTCTGCTCGAGATGCTCGCGCAGCTTGCTGGCCCGCCGCCGCACCTTCAGGCCGCCCGGCAGCACGCCCGGCGTGTGCGACCCGGCCTCGACGCACTCCTGCATGACCGACCAGATCCGCAGCAGCCTCGCCCGGAGCTCCGCTTCGGTCATGGCGGCCCCTGGAGACGACCCCCCGGTGCTAGCCCGGGGGGACGACCCCCCGGACCCGCCCGCTGGGCGCGCCAGCTCGTTGGCCAGCATGACGCCGCTGATCGGCAGCCCGGCCTGCTGCGTGCGCTCGAGCAGCTCCGCGCCGGTGGAGAACGGGTACGGCACGGTCACCGCATCCGGCAGCAGCCGCCGGCCGCCCGCCTCGTCCTCGCCGAGCACGAACCCGCCGCCGACCGAGTAGTACGTCCGGCTGCACAGCTCCCTGGCATCGTCATCGATCGCGCTGAACAGCATCGCGTTGGAGTGAAACGGCAGGCGCTTGCGCCGGTGCAGGACCACGTCCTCGTCAACGTCGAACTCGATCTCCCGCGCCCGCGAAGCGCCAGCCACGGACGCAGCCCCGGCAGCGCCCGCGCTGCCCAGCGTCAGCTTCCCCGACTCGCGCACCCGCTCGACGACCTCGGCGGCGGCCGCCGGATCGACCGTCTCCGGGTGCTCCCCCATCAGGCCGAGCACGACGGCGGGAACGCTGCCGTGCCCGTGCCCGGTCGCGCCGAGCGAGCCGAACAGCTCGACCCGGACCCCACTCACCCGGCTGGTCAGGCCGGCGGACTCCAGCGAGTCCGCGAACATCGACGCCGCCCGCATCGGGCCTACGGTGTGCGAGCTGGACGGTCCGATCCCGATCTTGAACAAGTCGAGCACGCTGACTGACATCGTGCCGTCCGGCGGCGCCGCTGGCGCGCCGAGCTCGGCGGGAGTCGTCACCGGTGCACCTTCTCCCCGTCCGGGTCGAACGGCGGCCGCAGCGACACCTTCGCCCCGGTCACCTGGCCGCCGACATTGACCTGATAATGACCCGACCGCAGGTATTCAGGCGTCACCACGTCACCGTCCGGGTGCCGGACATAGGCCATTCCGACCGATGCGCCGATCGTAGCTCCCCAGGCCGCGGACGTCACCAGCCCGGCCGCGATGCCGTCGCGCAGCAGCAGTTCACCGCCCCACATCATCACGTCAGGGTCGTCGAGCACGAACGAGGCGAGCCGCTGCCTGGGCCCGGCCGCCCTGACCTTCTCCACCGCGTCGCGGCCGAGGAAGCCGATGTCGGTCTTCAGCTTGCAGGCAAACAGCAGCCCGGCCTCGACCGGCCCGTAATCCGGCGTGAGCTCGCGGCCGAATGCGCGGTACGCCTTCTCCAGCCGCAGCGACTCGATCGCGTAGTACCCGGCGTTCACCACGCCGAGGCCGG
>JADGPC010000329.1 GCA_017882645.1 Streptosporangiales bacterium
GCGGCCTCGGCCGCATTCTCGGCCGCGACCGCGACAGCGGCGAATCCGGCTGCTGCCGCGGCGGCAGCAGCGGGCAGCACCCCGGGAACCGGCCGGACCCGGCCATCCAGGCCCAGCTCGCCGATCAGGACGAGCCCGTCAAGCCCGGCAGCGGGAACTGACTCGCTGGCCGCGAGAATCGCCATCGCGATGCCCAGATCGAAACCAGAGCCCCGCTTCGGCAGGCTGGCCGGGGACAGCCCGACCGTGATCCGGCGGGACGGCCAGGTCTCCCCGCTGTTCACGATCGCCGACCTGATCCGGTCACGCGCCTCCCGCAGGGCGGTGTCCGGGAGCCCGACCAGGAGCAGGGCGACCATGCCGTTCTCGATGTCAGCCTCGATCTCCACCGGATGTCCCTGCACCCCGACGAGAGCGATCGCATGCGCTCGGGCGAGCCCCATTTACCCAGCCCCCCGGACATGCTCGATCGTGAAGTCGCCCGAGGGAGACCGGAGCACGCCGACGATGTCGACCCGCAGCCCGTCGAAGAACATGCCGTGGGTGAGCACCCAGTGCACCGCCAGACGACGGAGCCTGCGCAGCTTCTCGCGCGTGACGGCCTCGACCGGCGTCCCGAAGCGCAGGTCAGACCGGGTCTTCACCTCGCAGGCCACCAGCATCCGCTGGTCAGCGGCGACGATGTCGATCTCGCCGCCCGCACACCGGTAGTTCCGGTCCAGGATGCGGAAGCCCTCGTTCTCCAGGTACTGCACGGCCAGCTGCTCGCCCTGCCTGCCGAGAACGTCCTTGGGATGCATGCGCACCACCTCCGGTCCCGACACTGCCGGAGGACGACAGGCAGCGGCCACGGCCGTCACGCAGCTGTGGATGAGGCAGGCAGGCCCCAGGCCGCCTGTGGACCAGGGAGTCTCGCTGTCAGATGCCGGTGGTTAGATAGCTCAGCTCACGCCGTCGCGCACGCCGGACGCCTCGCGCCGCTCAGGTCTCCTCCGGCAGCTGGAGGTCGCTCTTGGCCAGTTCCTCGATGTTGACGTCCTTGAACGTCACGACCCGGACGTTCTTCACGAACCTGGCCGGGCGGTACATGTCCCATACCCAGGCGTCCTGCATCGTGACCTCGAAGAACACCTCGCCGTTATCGGCGGTACGGACCTTGAGGTCGACGTCGTTGGTGAGGTAGAACCTGCGCTCGGTCTCCACCACATGAGTGAAGAGGCCGACGACGTCGCGGTACTCGCGATAGAGCTGGAGCTCCATCTCGGTCTCGTACTTCTCGAGGTCCTCCGCGCTCATGTTCTCCCCTCCGCTGAGGCGGGCGCCCGGGCAGCCGGCTCGGCCGCTGCCCTGCCTGATCCGGGCGCAGTGGGCGGCGAATCCGCGATCAACTCCACCATAGGGCTATCTCCCCCCTCGTCCACCGCCAGCACCGAGCCGTCTGCCAGGACAACGCCATCGGCGTGCTCCAGGTTCTCCGCTGGCACGATGATGCCGGCCGCCGGCCTCGTACCGTCCATCCTGGACGATACGTTCACGAACGAGCGGCGGTGCACCGGGCTGGCTCCGCAGGCGTCAAGCGCGGCCATATGACTGGGCGTGGAGTAGCCCTTGTGCCGGGCGAACCCGTAGGCCGGATACTCCGCGTGCAAGGAGGTCATGATCCTGTCCCTGGTCACCTTGGCCACGATCGAGGCCGCAGCGACACAGGCCGCGACCTGGTCACCCTTCCACATGGCCAGCGCGGGCACCGCCAGTCCGGGAACCTCGAAGCCGTCGGTGAGCACGTAGCCCGGACTCGCGGCCAGGCCAGCCAGCGCGCGGCGCATTCCGGCGACGTTGCACACGTGCAGGCCGAGCCGGTCGATCTCCTCCGGTTCGATCACGACGACATGCCAGGCCAGCGCCGACTGCACGATCTTGCGGTAGGCCGCCTCCCTGGCCCGGGCGGTCAGCGCCTTGGAGTCGGCGATGCCCGCCGCCGTGTCGCCTTCCCAGCGGTCGATCGCGACCGCGGCCACCACCAGTGGTCCGGCGCAGGCTCCCCGGCCCGCCTCGTCGATGCCGGCCACCGGCCCGAGCCCGGCCCGGACGAGAACCCGCTCGTAGCCGGTCAGTCCGGTGCCGCGCCTCGGCGTGTAAGCAACCGGCCGGCGCCCGGCCTCCGTCCCGACGATGCCCGAGCCTGCGATCACCGACCCGGCGAGCCAGGAACCCGCGAGCCCGTAGCTGGCCGGGGCCGTCCCGCATCCGCCCGCCTGCGCCCGCGCCCGGGCGGCCCGGCGGGCTGCCGCCCGTCGCGCGGCCGCCTGACTGCCCGCGGCCTGGCCGCTGCCCGCCCGACCGCTGTCACCCCGACCGCTGTCACCCCGGACGCTGTCACCCCGGACTGGCGCCCGGAGTCTCGCCGCTTGTGCCGCCGACGCGCGCACGCCTATCCTCGCCGCGGCCCGCGCCCGGCACCAAGCGCCCGGGCCGCCCGGCGCCGGCGGCTGACCCGCAGCCGCAGCCGTCGTTCGAGAACGGTCAGCGGAACAGCCGCCGCCAGGCCGCCGGCGAGCGGCAGGTACGGGGCAGACGGCCGGGCCGGTACCCCGGCGGCCGGCACCGGCCGGGTCCGCACTAGCCGCGCCGGTCCGGACGGCAGCGCCGCGGAGTGACTTAGCCCGGGCTGCTCGAAGGTCAGCGGAATCGGCAGGACCCGGAACCGGCTGGGCGGCCACACGATCAGGAACGCCCGGCCGATCACCTTGTCCTCGGGGATGGTCCCGCCTTTGTCGTACGGGACGCACTTGGCCGGCGTGTAGGTATACGCGCAGTCGTGCAACCGCGAGTCGGCCGACTCCGGCCGGTTGTCGCCCATCACCCATAGCCGGCCGGGCGGAACCACGATATTGAAGGATCCTTCCGAGGGTCTGGCTCCCGGAATCAGGTATGAGCGCTCGTGCAGGGGTACCCCGTTGACGGTGATCTGGCCCTGCGCATTGCAGCAGATCACGTGATCACCGGGGATTCCGATGACGCGCTTGATGTAGTCGGTCTGCCCTGGCGCGGTTCCGAACAGCCCCTTGACGGAGCTGAGCAGCGGCCCGAGCGTCACGTCGTAGAGCCGGCCAAGCGGATTGTGGCTAGGCGGCGCCGAACTCGTCGGCGCGAGCCAGGACCCAGCTCCGTTGAAGACCACGACGTCGCCGCGGCTGATCGGGCGGACCCGGTAGACGAGCTTGTTCACCAGGACCTTGTCGCCGATCAGGAGCGTGTCCTCCATCGAGCCGGACGGGATGAAGAACGGCTGCACCACGAAGGTCTTGATCAGCAGCGCGATCGTGAGCGCGACGGCGAACAGCACGACCATTTCGGTCAGGAATGACCACCGGCCCCGCTGCTCCTCCGGCTCGTCGGCGTCGTCAAGCTCCTCGACATCCTCCGGGTCGGACTCGGCCGCCTGCGCGGTGGTCTCGGGTGCGGCCAGACCGGAGCTGTCGGCCCGGGCCGCCGAGCCGGGACTGCCCACGCCAGCCAGTACGTCAGCCGCGCGCTGCTCGTCGTTCATCATCACCATCCAGCCTAACGGCCAGCAGGCCGGTCCAGCGGCCCGAGCGACGGCCGGGCGGGATAATCCCCGGAGGAGAAACCGGTAAGACATCGTCAGCCGGGCGCGAAACAGCCCTGCTGCCGCTGAGCAGCCTACCTCCCGAACGTAGCCGCGCCAGCCCGAAAGCCTGCGCCCGCCCAATCCGGCGGGCTCAGCGGGCCTGATCTCGGCTCCTGGCGCGCGACCGCCGCCGGCGCCTGAGCATCGCAACCGGGACAGCTGCGGCGACGGCGGCCGCGAGCGGCAGGTACGGAGCGGACGGTCGAACCACGACCTCACCGGCCCGACCCAGCGCGGAGCTAGCCGCGCGAGCCGAGCTATCCGCGCGAGCCGAGCTATCCGCGCGAGCCGAGCTGGCCGATCCGCCCGTCGCGTGCAGCAGCCCGGGCTGGGCGAACGTGGCCGGAATCGGCAGGATCCGCACCCGGCTAGGCGGCCACACGATCATGAACGCCCGGCCGATCACGTGGTTCTCGCCGATCGTGCCGTTCCTGTCCCACGGCTCGCACTGATCCGCCGAGGCATAGGCGCAGTCGTGCATGCGGGAGTCCTCAGAATCCGGCCGGTTGTCGCCCATCACCCATAGCCGGCCTGGCGGCACGACGATGCTGAAGGAGCCCTGCGATGGCCGGGCACCGGGAATCAGGAACGCCTTCTCGTGCAGCGCGACCCCGTTCACCGTGATCTGGCCGCGAGCGTTGCAGCAGGCCACGTGGTCGCCGGGAACGCCGATCACGCGCTTGATGTAATCGGTCTGGCCGTGAATGTCCCCGAACAGGCCCTCGATCTCGCTGACCACCCAGCCCACCGTCGCACCGGCAATCCTGGCCAGCGGGTTGTGGCTGGGCCTGGCCGGCCGGGCCGGCGGATCCCACGATCCCGTGCCGTTGAAGACCACGACGTCACCGCGGCTGATCGGGCGGACCCGGTAGACGAGCTTATTCACCAGGACCTTGTCGCCGATCAGCAGCGTGTCCTCCATCGATGCCGACGGGATGTAGAACGGCTGCACCACGAAGCTCTTGGTCAGCAGCGCGATCACCAGCGCGACGGCGAACAGCACGATGGTCTCGCTCAGGAACGACCACCGGCGCTTGCCGGGCCGGTCAGCCTGATCCTTCGCCGCGGAAGCGCCGGGCGCGGAATCGGCGGCCGCCGCCTCGGCGGGCTGATCAAGTTCCCGGCCGCCGTCAGGCATGCGCGGTCAGCGTGCGTCGCCAGGCAGGCGATCTAGCGGGCCGGCTCCCGGCGCTCCTTGATCCGGGCCGCCTTGCCGCGCAGCGAGCGCAGGTAGTACAGCTTGGCCCGGCGGACCTGGCCCCTGGTCACAACTTCGATAATTTCAATCGCCGGGGTGTGCACCGGAAAAGTCCGCTCGACGCCGACGCCGTAGCTGATCTTCCTGACGGTAAAGGTCTCCCGCGCACCGCCGCCCTGCCTGCGGATGACGATGCCCTGGAACACCTGGATCCTAGAGCGGTTGCCCTCCGTCACCCTGACGTGCACCTTGAGGGTGTCGCCAGGCCGGAAGGCCGGGATGTCCGATCGGATCTGCGCCTGCTCAAGCTCGGCAATCGCGGTGTGCATCGCTGTGTCTTCCTCGTTCTCATCACGCGCACGCCTACGAACGCGCTGAAGTTGGTCTGGTCGCTGCGAAGGCATACGACGTCGCCCCGCGCGACAGCAGCCGACGAGGGGCGGTGGCTTTCAGTGTGCCACATCTTCCCCGGTGACTGCGAAACGAGCCTGCGACAAGACCTGCCGATCGCGCGCGCTCAGCGCCGCCGATGGCAGTCGCGCGACGAGGTCTGGCCTGGTCAGGGCGGTTCGCCGGAGCGCAGCGTCCCGCCGCCAGCGGGCAATCGCGCCATGATTACCTGATAGCAGGACGTCAGGAACTTCCAGCCCGCGCCAAGCTCGCGGACGGGTATAGGCCGGCCCCTCGACGAGGCCGTGCATCGGGCCATCCCCGGCACCGAACGAGTCGTCCGGCGCCGACCCGGCGTTGCCCAGCACGCCGGGCAGCAGGCGGCAGATCGCCTCGACCATCACCAGCACGGCCGGCTCGCCGCCGGCCAGCACGTAGTCGCCGATCGACAGCTCGCGCACCGGCATCAGGTTCCGTGCGTAATCGACAACGCGGGCGTCAATGCCCTCATACCGCCCGCAGGCGAAGATCAGGTGCTCAGCCCCGGCCAGCTCAGCAGCGATTCCCTGACTGAACAGCTCGCCCGCAGGAGTCGGCACGATCAGCTGCGCGCCGCCCGCCGACGGCGCGCCGCCTGGGGACTGCGCGCGCCCGTCCGCCGCGCCGAGCACCGCGTCGAGCGCCTCGCCCCACGGCTCTGGCCGCATGACCATGCCGGGTCCGCCGCCAAACGGCGTATCGTCGACCGTCTTGTGCGGGTCGTGCGCCCAGGAACGCAGGTCATGCACGCCGACCGCAATGTCGCCGCGCTGCACTGCCTTGCCGATCAGCGAGACGCCGAGCGGGGCAAAATATTCAGGAAATATCGTGATGATGTCCAGCAGCACGTCCGGCGCCTCCCTTCCTCGGTCCGTTCGCCCCCGGCCCCAGTGTGTCCCGTGACCGCTGCTGAGTGAGAAAACCTTCTTGCTTTTCCGATAACGCAACCCCGCATGCTCACCTGGTGCGCAGGACCAGCGTGGCACCCGCGAGTGCGCGGAGCGCCCGGAGCCGCCGGGCCCGCCGAGGCGGCGGCCGACCACGACGTGCCTAGATCGCCGCCTCGGGATCGATCAGGCCAGGCGGCGGATCGATCACGAGCCTGCCACCCGCCACGTCGACCTGCGGCACGAGCGCCGCCACGAACGGAACCAGTATCTGCGCGCCGGAACGCGGCCCGGCGCCGTCGATCACCAGCAGATCCTGGCCGTGGTGCAGGACATCAGCGACCGCTCCGACCCGTTCCCCGGCGACCGTGACCACGGTCAGCCCGATCAGGTCATGGTCGTAGAAGTCCTCCGCGTCATCCGGGGGCGCGAGCCTGTCGGAGTCGATCGCTAGCAAGGTGCCGCGGATCGTGTCGGCCGCGTCCCGGTCGGCGTACCCCTCGAACTGCACGAGCAGCCGGCCAGAATGCCAGCGCGACCCGGCGACCGTCAGCGGCCCGCGGTCCGCGGGGACGGTCGCCAGCGACGAGCCGGGCGCGAACCGCTGGTCCGGGTCGTCCGTCCGCACCTCCACGGTGACTTCGCCGCGAAGACCATGCGGCCGGCCGACCCGGCCAATGACGAGCTGCATGTCGGCTAGCGGGCTTCGTCAGCGTCCAGCAGGTCGACGCGGACGTAGGAATCGCCTGCCAGCGAGCCGATCACCGTGCGCAGGGCCCTCGCCGTCCGGCCGCCCCTTCCGATGACCTTGCCGAGGTCATCGGGATGGACGCGGACCTGGAGAACACGGCCCCGGCGCAGGTTGCGGCTCGAGACCTGGACGTCATCGGGATAGTCGACGATGCCGCGCACCAGGTGCTCGAGAGCCTCCACGAGCACGTTATTCTCCGCTGTCCGACTCGGTCTTGGCCGCCGCGGCAGCGTCGGCCTCCGCGGCCGGCTCTTCAGCCGGCGCTGACGAGTCCGCGGACGCGTCAGCCTCGGCCGCCGGTGCCGCTGGCTCGTCCTTGGCTGGCTCGTCCTTGGCTGGCTCGTCCTTGGCTGGCTTGGCCTTCGCGGTGTCCGGCTTGGCCGCCCTGGCCGGCTTGTCAGCCTTCTCGGCCTCGCCAGCCTTGTCAGCCTGGGCCTTGTCAGCCTGGGCCTTGTCAGCCTGGGCCTTGTCAGCCTGGGCCTTGTCAGCCTGGGCCTTGTCGGTCTTGGGCTTCTCGGTCCTGGCCCTGTCGCCCTTGGCCTCGCCGGCCTTGGCGTCGCCGCTCTTGCCGTCGCCGGCCTTCGCGTCACCGGCCTTCGTGTCACCGGCCTTGGCGCCCGCCCGGCCCTTGCCCTTCGGCGTGGTCGCATTGTCGGTCAGGGTCTCGGCGAGAGCAGCGGCGAAGATTTCCTTCTTGTCGCTGCGCGGCGCCGCGGTCCTGAGCGTTCCCTCGGCTCCCGGCAGCCCCTTGAATCGCTGCCAGTCACCGGTGATCTCCAGCAGCTTGCGGACCGGGTCGGTCGGTTGCGCGCCTACCGACAGCCAGTGCTGCGCCCGATCGGAGTCGACCTCGATAAACGAGGGCTCCGACTTCGGGTAGTACTTGCCGATCTCTTCGATGGCACGGCCATCCCGCTTGGTCCGGGCATCGGCGACGACGATCCTGTAATGAGGCTCGCGGATCTTGCCCATGCGCTTTAGCTTGATCTTGACAGCCACGGCTGTGGTCTTCTCCCAGCGGATTCAGTGCGGACAGCGTGCGTTCGGAGTGGGAACCGGGCACGCTACCCAGCCTCGGTACGGCGGCGACGAGTTAGAGAGGGCCTCGCGGAGCCGATGGTTGCGCTCATATTCTGCCAGACGCGCGGGGCTGCGACGTCCTAGCGGCCCTTTCTGGCCGTCGCGACCCCGCCAGTAGCCCGGCCGCGGCGCGCTAGCCGCCCTTCTTACCGTCCCGGTCTCGCCGGCCGAGCCGTCCGCGCAAACCCGGTGGAAGCTGATTTCCGTCGCTGCCCTCGTCGGCGTCTCGCTCCGGCGGCCTGCCTTCGCCTGGGCCGGCGAACCCACCCAAACCGCGGGCGGCCGGATCAGCGCCTGATCTTTGCAGGCCAGACGGCAGACCCTGCCCGGGCCCGCCCGCGCCGCCCAGGCTGCCGAGGTCGCCGAGGATGCTCGGGTCGATCCCGCCCGGGCCGCCGAGACCGCCCAGGCCGGGCCGACCGCCCGCCCCGAGCCCGCCGAGACCGCCAGGCCCCGCCGGCCCGAGCGCGCCGGGCTTTCCGCCCGGCAGGCTCCCCGGACGCCCCGCTCCCGCGGGACGGCCGCCGCCCTTGCCCTTCTTCTTGCCCTTTGCCTTCTGGCCACCGCGCCGCATGCCTGGCATTCCCGGCATGCCGGGCATCCCGCCGCCCATCATCTGCCGCATCATCTTCTGGCCCTCGAGGAACCGGACGACGAGCGAGTTGACTTCGCCCACGGTGACACCGGAGCCATTCGCAATCCTCAGCCGGCGCGACCCGTTGAGAATCTTGGGGTTTCTGCGCTCCTCGACAGTCATCGAGTTGACGATCGCAGCGGCCCGGTCGAGGTCCTTGTCGCTGATCTGGCTGAGCATCTCGCGGTTCTGGGCCGCGCCGGGCAGCATGCCGAGCAGGTTGCTGATCGGCCCCAGCTTGCGGACCATGGCCAGCTGCTCGACGAAGTCCTCGAGCGTGAGACCCTCGGCCGAGGCCAGCTTCCCGGCCATATCGGCCGCCTGCTGCTGATCAAACGTCCGCTCGGCCTGCTCGATCAGCGTCAGGATGTCGCCGAGGTCGAGAATCCGGGACGCCATCCGGTCCGGATGGAACAGATCGAAGTCCTCGAGCTTCTCGCCCGACGACGCGAACATGACTGGCCGACCGGTGACCTGGGCAACTGACAGCGCCGCGCCGCCTCGCGCGTCGCCGTCCAGCTTGGTCAGCACAACTCCGTCGAAGCCGACGCCGTCGAGGAATGCCTGGGCGGTAGTCACGGCGTCCTGGCCGATCATCGAGTCGACCACGAACATGATCTCGTCCGGGTCGACCGCATCCCTGATCGCTACGGCCTGCGCCATCATCTCGCTATCGATGCCCAGCCGACCGGCGGTGTCGATGATCACGATGTTCTGCAGCCGGCGCCTGGCCTCGTCGAGCGAGTCGCGGGCGACCTGAACCGGATCTCCGACGCCGCTGCCGGGCTGCGGCGCGTAGACCGGAACACCGGCCCGCTCGCCGAGCACCTGAAGCTGCTGGACCGCGTTGGGCCGCTGCAGGTCGGCGGCGACCAGCATCGGAGTGTTGCCCTGCCCGCTCAGCCAGAGGGCCAGCTTGGCGGCCAGGGTGGTCTTACCTGAGCCCTGCAGGCCGGCCAGCATGATCACGGTCGGCGGCACCTTGGCGAACCGCAGCCGCCTGGCCTCGCCGCCGAGGATCTCGATCAGTTCCTCGTTGACGATCTTGATGACCTGCTGCGCCGGGTTGAGCGCCTGCATGACGTCGGCGCCGAGCGCGCGTTCCTTCACCCGGGCGATGAAGGACCGGACGACGGGGAGCGCCACGTCGGCCTCGAGCAGCGCGATCCTGATCTCGCGGCAGGTGGCATCGATGTCGGCGGGCGACAGCCGCCCTCGCCCGCGCAGGGACGAGAAGACCTGGGTCAGCCGGTCGGAGAGTGTCTCGAACACCTGTGGTGAACTCCTTCGTGCTGGCTATCAGCTGTGCTGGCTACCGGCCGCTATCCGATCATCGCGTCGACGAACGCCTCGGGCTCGAACGGTGCCAGGTCGTCTGGTCCCTCGCCGAGTCCGACCAGCTTGACGGGCACGCCGAGTTCCCGCTGCACGGCGATCACGATGCCGCCCTTCGCGGTGCCGTCGAGCTTGGTCAGCACGATGCCGGTGATGTCGACCACCTCGGCGAAGACCCGGGCCTGGCGAAGGCCGTTCTGCCCGGTCGTCGCGTCGAGTACGAGCAGGACCTCGTCGACCGTGCCGTGCTTCTCGATCACGCGCTTGATCTTGCCGAGCTCGTCCATCAGCCCGGCCTTGGTGTGCAGGCGGCCCGCGGTATCCACGATCACGGTGTCGACGCCGCGCGCTGTCCCCACGCTGACCGCCTCGTACGCGACGCTCGCCGGGTCGGCTCCCTCGCGGTCGGCACGAACGACGGTGGCGCCGGCCCGGTTAGCCCAGGTCTCCAGCTGGTCGGCGGCCGCGGCCCGGAAGGTGTCCGCGGCCCCGAGCAGCACGGTGCGGCCGTCGCCGATCAGCACCCTGGCCAGCTTCCCGCACGTAGTCGTCTTGCCGGTGCCGTTGACGCCGGTGACCAGCAGGACGGCCGGCCGGTCACCGTGCGGCGCGGTGTGCAGCGTGCGGTCGAAGTCCGGGCCGACCTGCTCGAGCAGGTCGGCCCGGAGCTGCGCCTTGACCTCGGCCAGGTTGCTGGTCCCGGCCACCTTGACCTCGGTCCGCAGCCGTTGGACCAGGTACGCGGCCGGCCCGGCGCCCATGTCAGCCGTGATCAGGACCTCTTCGATCTCGTCCCAGGTCTCATCGTCGAGCTTGCCCGACGACAGCAGGCTGAGCAGGGCCGAGCCGAATGCCGTCTGTGACCTGGCCAGCCTGCCCCTCAGCCTGACCATCCGCCCGGCCGAAGGCGGCGGCTTCTCGAGCTCTGGCGTGGGCGCCGCTGGAGCCTGCGGGACCGGCGGCGGCGCAGTGAGGTCCGGCACCACCCCGGCCTCAGGCGCCGGAGGCGCGTGCGTGGCCGTCGCCGTACCGCCCTGGCCTGCTCCGCCGGTGCCCGACGGGCCTGGCACGGCCTTGCCGCGCCGCCGGGTACGCGGCGCGAGCAGCGCTCCGCCGCCGACGATCAGGACGAGGAGGACGACCCCGAGAATGATGAGAACTTTTTCCATGACGGCTTCAAGTCTGTCAGAAGCAGACGACCAACCGAGCCAGCCGGTGCCGGGCCGCCGGGACTCAGCGTCGCCGCCAAGCCAGCCAGTACTGCCCCAGCGGCTATGTTGCCCGCTCGGGACGAGCTAGTTGATGATCGTCGAGGGTTTTGCAGCTGTCAGATGGAAAACCCTCGACGATCATGAATGTCACGGCCAAATGGCGGGCAGGTGGCCGGGCCGGCGTCCCTGCCCCGGGATGCACCGAGGCCCCAGAGGGCGTGGTGGCGAGGGCGGCGCCGGGAGGGCGGGCTGCGCCGGGCTAGGGCTGGGCTGGGGCTGGGCCGGCTGGGCGCGGGGGCGTCAGGCCGGTTCGCGCTCGCGGAGGCGCTGGCTGATGACGGCGGAAACGCCGTCAGCGCGCATGCTGACCCCGTAAAGCGAGTCCGCGATCTCCATCGTCCGCTTCTGGTGCGTGATGATGATCAGCTGCGAGCTCGACCTGAGCTCGTCGAAGATGTCGAGCAGTCGCTGGACATTGGTGTCGTCGAGCGCGGCCTCGACCTCGTCCATTACGTAGAACGGCGATGGCCTGGCCTTGAAGATCGCCACCAGGAAGGCGATCGCGGTCAGCGAACGCTCCCCGCCGGACAGCAGCGACAGCCGCTTGACCTTCTTGCCCGGCGGCCGGGCCTCGAACTCGATGCCGGTCGCCAGCATGTCGTCGGGCTCGGTCAGGATCAGCTTGCCGTCGCCGCCGGGGAACAGCCGGCCGAAGATCTGCTCGAACTCACGTGCGGTGTCGGCGTAGGCGTCGGCGAACACCTGCTGGACCCGGTCGTCGACCTCCTTGACCACGGTCAGCAGATCCCGGCGCGTCTTGCGCAGATCTTCCAGCTGTGTCACCAGGAACGCGTGCCGCTCCTCGAGCGCGGCGAACTCTTCCAGCGCCAGCGGGTTCACCTTGCCAAGCTGGTCAAGCTGGCGCTGCGCCGTGTCGGCGCGGCGCTGCTGCACGTTCCGGTCGTAGGCCAGGGGCGGCAGCTCGTCGTCGCCGAACGGCACGGGCACGTCCGGGCCGTACTCGGCGACCAGCGCCTCGACCTCGACGGCGAACTCCTCGATGGCCTTGGCCTCGACCTGCTCGAGCCGGAGCCGTCGGCCGGCCCGCGATACCTCGGCGCCGTGCACCGTGTCGACGACCTTGTCGAGCTGGGCCGATGCCTCCCTGATCCGCGCCCTGACGACCTTGAGCTCCTCGTCGCGGCCCTGGTGCGCGATCTCAGCCTGCTGGCGCTCGGAGTCGGCCAGCCGCAGTGACCGCTCGATCGACGCGAGCGCCACTCGGGCGCCGCTCGCCACCGCGCTGGCGACGGTCGCCTCAGCGGCCCGGCGCCTGGCCCGGTCGGCGGCCCTGGTGACGGCCTGCCGCTCGGCCGTGGCCGCCGATGCCAGCGCGTCGGCCCGCCCGCTGATCGCGCGCAGCCGCTCCTCGACGGTCCGGACCTCGAGCCTGGCGTCCATCTCCGCGCTCCTGGCGGCGGCCGCGCTGTCGGCCAGGGCCTGCCTGGCCGAGCCGGAGAGCGCCATCCGGCCCTTCCCGTCAGCCGGCGCGCCACCGTCAGCCCGGCCAGCACCGCCAGCACCGTCAGCCCGGCCAGCCTCGTCGGCCTCGCCAGCACCGCCCGCCCGGCTGGCGGCGCCGTGACCGCCGAGCAGGTCAAGCGCCGCAGGCTCATCCGGCCCGCCAGCCTCCCCGGACCGGCCGGTCCGGCCGGACCGGTCGGCCCCGTGGCCGTTCAGCTCACCGGTGCCGTCCGCGGCCTGGCCCTCGGGTCCGGACTCGGCGGCGATCCGCGCCTCGATCTCGGCCAGCTGGTTCCTGCTCTTCTCGGCCGAACGGTCCGCGGCGGCGATCGCGGCCACCAGTCGGCCAGCCTCGTCCTGCGCTGCCCTAGCCGCCCCGGCGAGCGCCCCGAGCCGGCCCGAGATCTCCGCCGCCGCGGCATCGACCTCCTGCATGCCGGCCTGCGTCTGCGCCAGCACCTGCCTGGCGTGTTCCTCTTCCTCGGCCGCGTCGGCCAGCTGGCGTTCCGCCCGCTGCGCGGCGAGCTCGGCCGCGGCGAGCTGGCCGGACGCCTGCTGTGCGGCGGCCCGCAAGCCGAGCAGGCTCTGCCCGTCGGCCGAGCCGCCCCGCGCCCAGTGCGCCCCGAGCAGGTCACCGTCGGTCGTCACGACGGCCACCGACGGATCGGCCCGGACGAGATCAAGTCCGGTCGCGAGATCAGGCACGACCAGAACCCCGGCCAGCAGCCGCTCGACCGCCCCAGCCAGCTCGCCCGGCGCCTTCACGAGGTCAATCGCAGCTACAACGGAGCGCAGCCGCTGACCGTCCTGATCAAGGCCAGTCCCGGCCCGGGGCTGGCCGGGCGGCTCGGGCTCGCGGCCCGTCCCGGCATCGCTGCCCGCCGCGGCTCCAGCCCAGGTCACCGACCCAGCCCTGTCGTCGGCGCCGCTGTCACCGGCGCCGCTGTCACCCGCGCCGCTGTCCGCGATCAGCAGATCGGCTCGGCCCGCCTGGCTGTCGCGCAGCAGGCGCAGGATCTCGGCCGCGGACTCGATGTCATTGACCGCGATCGCGGCGGCTGACCGCCCGAGCGCGGCCGCTATCGCCTCGGACGCGCCGTCGGCGACCGTCAGGAGCTCGGCGACCGGGCCGAGCACGCCGGGGAATCCGCTGCCGTCGGCCAGCAGCACGGCCGAGGCGTCGGCACCGCGGCGCACCGCCTCTTCCAGCGCGGCGGCCCTGGCCCGCAGTCCCGCCCGCCGGTCACTGATCTCGTGCTCTGCCTTCCTGAGCGTGGCCAGCTGAGCCGCCGCTGCCTGCACCGCCGCGGCTGCCCGCTCGTTAGCGGCCACCAGCTCGGCTCGGTCCTCGTCCCGGCCGCCGAAGTGATCTTGCAGCTCGCCGTACTGCTGCTGCGCCTTCTCGGCGCGAGCCCTGGCTGAGGCGAGAACCGAGGCCAGCCGGCCGGCTTCCTCCTGGGCCGCGGCGAGCCTGCTCCTGGCCGCTCCGGCCTGGCCGCGCAGCCTGGCCACGCGTTCGGCCCGCTCAGCGGCCTCCCTGGCGTCGGCGGCGATCTTGCGCTCGGTCTCGGCCAGCGCGGCTTCCGCCGCCGTCCGTGCCGACACCGACAGTGCCAGCTGCTCGCGGGCGGAGCCGAGCCGGTCGCTCAGCGCGTGCTCCTGCTCGCGGAGCTCAGCTGCTTCCCGGTCAAGCTCATCGGGATCGCGGCCTGGCCGGGCGGGCTCAGGCGGAGCCGACAGGTGCTTGTGCCGCTCGGAGGCGAGGTCAGCGACCGCGCGCAGTCGCTCCGCCAGCCCGCCGAGCGCGAAGTAGGTCTCCTGCGCGACCGCGAGCCGCGGCGCGTGCTGCTGGGCGGCCGCCTCGAGATCGGATTCGGCCAGCCGCGCCGTCATCAGCCCGGCCTCGAGCTCCGCCCGCAGCGCGGCGGCGGCGGTCTCGTCGGCCTCGTCCCGCGCGAGTTCGGCGGAGAGCGTCACGTAGTCATCGGCGAGCAGCCGGAGCCGCGCGTCGCGGAGGTCAGCCTGGATCACCGCGGCCTTGCGGGCCAGCTGCGCCTGGCGGCCGAGCGGCTTGAGCTGCCGGCCCAGCTCGGTGGTGAGGTCGACCAGCCTGGTCATGTTGGCCTGCATCGCCTCGAGCTTGCGCAGCGCCTTCTCCTTGCGCCTGCGGTGCTTGAGGACCCCGGCCGCCTCCTCGATCAGCGCCCGGCGCGCCTCGGGGCCGGCGTTGAGTATGTCGTCGAGGTGCCCCTGCCCCACGATCACGTGCATCTCGCGGCCGAGGCCAGTGTCGGAGAGCAGTTCCTGTACGTCGAGCAGCCGGCACTGACTCCCGTTGATCGCGTACTCGCTCTGGCCGGTCCTGAACAGCAGGCGGCTGATCGTGACCTCGGCGTACTCGATCGGCAGCGCGCCGTCGGTGTTATCGATGGTCAGCGTCACCTCGGCCCGGCCCAGGGCCGGCCGGCCTGACGTGCCCGCGAACACGACATCTTCCATCTTGCCGCCGCGTAGCGGCTTGACGCCCTGCTGGCCCATCACCCAGGAGAACGCGTCGACCACGTTCGACTTGCCCGACCCGTTCGGGCCGACCACGCAGGTGATGCCCGGCTCGAAGCGGAGCGTCGTCGCGGAGGCAAAGGACTTGAATCCCCGCAGCGTGAGGGTCTTCAGGTACACGCCCTGTTCTCCTCACCAGCCTGTGCTTGCCGTCAGTCTCTGCCGGGTTCCACCGAACACTACCGTGCGACACCCGGGCCGCTGGCTATTCGGCGGACCGCGCCAGCCGTTAGCGACCGGCACGTCCCGGCTGCACGGTCGCCAAATTGCCCGCGTGTCGGCCGCTAACGAGCGAGCCACGCGCGGGCATGGTGAGATGCCAGCAGCCGGACACCGATGTACCACTGACGACGCCACGGTTATCGCGGGCCGCGCGGGGGTTGATCAGGCGCGAGCAGCCTGCTCAGGTGAGCGCGGGTTCGCGGTCATCGAGCAGCAACTCATGACCGACTCCGGCAGCGAGCACGTCGTTTACCTCTTGAAGCCGGGCTAGCTCAGCTTCCAGGTCACGTACTCGTCGCTGCAGTCGGCGCATCTCAGAAACCATGCGGGGATCCGGCCCGCCAACATGGCCAAGCAGAGCCTTCGCCATTGCTTGAGGTCCTCCACACTGAGTGACCAGAGTGGTCGCGCACGCAGAAACGC
>JADGPC010000330.1 GCA_017882645.1 Streptosporangiales bacterium
CGCCGGCGTCGGCGAGGCCGGCCGCGATCGCGTCGGCGACCTGCAGGTGGCCGGCCGCCATCGTCCGGTACCCGGCCACCTGATCGCCGTCGATCCCAGCCCGGCCAAGTTCGCGGTCGAGCACGCGGCGTGCCTCGGCGCCAGGCTCCCTGTTCACCAGCCGCAGGCCGCGGCTGGCCACGTCGGCAATGCCGGTCACGCCGTCCGTGGCGGCGGGCCCGAGCACGAGTCCTTCCCGCCACGCGCTGAAGCCGATCACCTCGCCGCCCGCGGCCAGCAGCTCAGCCGCGGCGCTGGTGTTGTACTCGCCGGAACGGTCCCGCAGGTGCGCGCCGGCGGCATGGACCAGCCCGTCGGCAGCCAGTCGCAGCGCCTCTCGGCTGGAGCACGGCCACCAGCTGAACGCGATCGGCGGGTCGAGCAGGCTGAGAGGTTCCTCGAGCAGCGGCAGCGCCGGGTCGCAGCCGGCCACGACAAGCGTCGGCCGGGGCGGCCCGAAGGGCGTGACGTCCGCCAGGCGGGCGGCGGGATAGGCGTCCGGCGCGGTCGTGCCGCCAGCAGCGCCGGGCCGGCCGGGAGCGCCGGGAGCGCCGGGCCGGCCAGGACCGCCGGGCTGGCCGGCAGCGAGCTGGCCGGGAGCGAGCTGGCCGCCGGCTGGGAGGAAGCCCGCCCGGCTGACCGTGGCGCCGGCCAGCGGCAGCGCGACGAACGAGTCGCCGATCGGAGCCAGGGTGACCCGCGCGGCGCCCGGGTAGAGACCGGAGTCGACCAGGCGGGCTGACACCGTCGGGATCGTGCCTTCCGCCCCGAACAATTCCTCCACCGTCATCCCGAGCGCCTGAGCCAGCGCCAGCGCGACGCGCAGCGAGGGATCCGACTGACCGCTCTCAACGGCCGAGACAGCCTGCCGGGATACGCCCGCCATACCGGCGAGCTGCTGCTGCGAGAAGCCGCGCGCCTGCCGGGCGAATCGCAGCCTGGCCCCGCTGATCATTTCTCCACCCCGGCCCGGCCGGGCCGCGCTCCCTCGGCGAACGCATGGTCCCCGGCGGGCGCGGCTGCGGCCACGACGGCTGCACCGTCGGCATCGAAGTACGGCGGATCGACGGCCGTCAGCTCGGCTACCGTTCCGGTGGGAACAGCCTCCGGCAGCCGGCCGGTCACCGTCGTGCCGGCGGCGCGGATCGCGACCTCCCAGAGCGCCCCGGCCGGCCGGCATGAGCTGACGATCCCGGCCAGTACCAGCCCGCGGTCCGGATGCCGGCCGCTGATGACCCGGTCAGGATGGATGCCCGCGACGACTCCGGCGAACCCGGATCCCGACCCCGGCCCCGATCCCGGAACAGAACCGGACCCCGGAACAGAACCAGATCCCGAGTCCCAGTCCGAGTCCGAGTCCGAACCCGAACCCGAACCCGCGGCGAGTGTCAGCGACTGGGCTGCCGGACCGGGGCCCGAGCCGGGGCCCGAGCCGGGCCCCGGCCCGGATCCCGGCACGGGCACGAACGCGGTGTATCCGACCAGCTCCGCCACCCGGTGCGCGGCCGGCCGGAGCACAACCTCACCCGGCGCGCCGACCTGGAGCAGCTCACCCCGGTCGAGTACCGCCAGCCGGTCCGCGAACGCCTGCGCCTCGGCAAGCTCGTGGGCGACGAGAATCGCGGGCACGCGGCGCTCCGCGACGAGCGAGACCACCAGGTCGGTGAGCGTGCGCCGCAGGCTGGCGTCCAGCCCGGCGTAAGGCTCGTCGAGCAGCAGCGCGTCGCAGTGCGAGAGCAGCAGCCGCCCGAGCGCCACCCGGTGCGCCTGGCCGCCGGACAGCCTGGCCGGCATCGCGGCCATCAGCCTGTCGATCTCGAGCAGGCCTGCTAGCTCGGCTAGCTCCGCCCCCGCCGACCCCGATGTCGAGCGGGTCCGGGCGTAGAGCAGGTTGTCCCTGACCGACAGGTGCGGGAACAGGCCGGGATCCTGGCGAAGCATCCCGACCCGGCGCTGCCATGGCGGCAGCGCGGTCACGCTCTTGCCCGTCGACGTCAGGACCCGGCCGGACAGCGTAATCCGCGCCCGGCGCGGGGCAACCAACCCCGCGATCACTTCGAGCAGGGTCGTCTTGCCTGCCCCCGACGGCCCGAACAGCGCGAGCCGCTCCCCCGGCGCGACCGTCAGCCGGGCCCGGACCGTGAAGTCCCGGCGGTCAACTTCGACGTCGGCTTCGAGCACGAGCGCTCCAGATATAGGCCGCGATCGGCAGCGGCAGCGCGACAACCAGCAAGACGAGAGCGTACGGCAGGGCCGACGGCAGGCCAGTCTCCTGCAGCGTCGTCCAGATCTGCAGCGGAAGGCCGGTTGGATGGTAGGCGATGATGACGACGGCGCCGAACGCTCCCATCGCCCGTGCCCACGCGATCGCCATCGCCATCGCCATCCCGGGCGCGGCCAGCGGCAGGGTCACCCGGCGGAACACGCGCAGCGGCGGATCTCCCAGCAGCGCGGCCTGCTGTTCCAGCCGGTAGTCGACGCTGCCGAACGCGGCCTGCGCCCCGAGCACGTAATACGGCGCCGACTCGTACACCTGGGCGATGACCAGGGCCAGGAACGTATCGGTCGCGGACAGGTGCAGGTCGGACAGCAGGTGCCCGATCGCGGTGTACGGGCCCACCATGAAGACCAGCAGCAGCCCGACGACCAGTGGCGGCAGCAGCAGGGTGGCCAGCACGCCGGCCTCCCACACGCGGGGGAACGGCAGCGTGCCCCTGGCCAGCGCCCAGGCCAGGGGCGTGCCGAGCAGCAGCAGCACGCCGAGCGTCACCGCGCCCGACTCGGCCGACAGGATAAGCGGGTCGAAGGCGCCCGGAGCGCCCAGCGCGGTGGTGAGGCTGCTCCACGACAGGTGCGTCAGCAGCGCGATGACGGGTCCGAGCAGCGCGAGCCAGATGACGCCGATCCCCGCGACGGCCAGCGACCGGTTCGCGTTCCGCAGCCCTCGCGGGACTGCCAGTCCGCCGGGCCCGTTCTGTCCGGGCGCCGGCGGAGTGACAGTAACGGGACTAGCTGCCAATCTCTTTCCGGATCGAGGCGGGTACGGCGCTGGTCGGGCCGGTCAGCGTCGGTGTCAGCAGCGTATAACCGCCCTGCTTCGCGTAGAGCGAGCGACCGGCCGGCGACAGGACGTAGGCGACGAAGGCGTTGCCCGCGGCCGCGTCTTTCGCGCCGCTGATGGTCGTGATGTCGAGCGTCAGCGGCGAGCCGGTCTTGGTCTCCGGGCCGGTCGTGCTGGTGATCGTGATCGAGGCCTTGGCGTACTGGTCCGCGAACGACGCATCGCCCAGGTTGATGTCGGGCGGCAGCGTGATGTAGTGCAGGTGCAGCTGCTTGGCCTGAGACAGGTAGGCGCTGGCCGCGTCGAGCTGGCCAGCCTGGAGCCGTGAGTCAAGGGCGGCTTCCTCGAAGATCTGGGTCGACTTGGCCGAGGCCAGCGGGCCGCCGAGGATCGTCGTCACCGTGTTCTTCGGCAGGTGGTACTTCATCTGGGCGAGCTCGAGCATGTAGATGAAGGCACGGCCCTGCGGGTCAGTGTTCGGGTCGGTCCGCCCGAGTTGGAAGCCCGGCTTCTCCATGATCGCGAACAAGTCGGAAATCGGCTTGTTGCCGCTCGCAATCGCCTGGAACTGCGGGCCGTACTTACTTGACGGGTTGTACGCCACCACGATCGACGTCGACGCGTACTGGACGTACCACTTGGTGAACTTGGCCCCGAGATCCTCGATGGGCTTGCCGCCGACGCTGATGAAGACGTTCGGGAAGATTGTCTTGGCCGCGATCTCGCTGGACAGCCCGTCGGACGGGCCGGCCGTCCCCTGGTACTTATACCCGGTTGCCCTGGCGAAGGCAGGTCCGAACACCTGCTCGTTCAGGTACGCCAGCGACGCGGCGTACGCGACGTTCGCCGTGCCCGACGGCTTGGCGCTGCCGCCTCCGCCGGAGTTGCTCGAGCCGCCGGGGCTCCCCGACGAGCTGCAGCCCGCGGCCGCTAGCCCAAGACACGCAAGGACGGCCACTCCGATTTGGAACCTACTGATCTTCAGCGTCATAGCCGGGACGATAGCCACTCTCAGTTGCGTTGCGCAAGAACTCTTGACACAAACCGCTCGTGCGCAGCGCCCGCCTGCCAGCGGGCCGGCGATCACGACCTGACAGCGAGGCCGGAGCTGACCTTCAGCCAGCGCTCAGCCTCCTGTGGTTAGCTGTCGGACGGCCTTGTGACTGGCCGGCCTGGCAGCGCTTCGTCAACAGCGCAGCCGCACAGGTCCGCGCCCCATAGCATGGTCTCCGGCAGGCGCCCCCTCAGGTTTCGTCACGGCTAAGGCAGGTCAGGAATGAGCAAGGCGGAGCGAAACCGTCAGCAGAGCGCCAGGGAGAAGATCGCCGCCCAGCAGGCTCTCGAAAAGCGGGCCGACCAGCGGAGGAAGGGCCTGATCGCCGGCGGAAGCATCGTCGTGGTGCTGGCTGTCGTGGTCGTCCTCATCGTGGTCAAGTCGCTGGGCGGATCGCCGGCCAAGGCGTCGGACCCAGGGACGGCGAGCGCGACCGCGGCAGCCACCGTCGGCCGCGACATCGCGAGCGTCCCCGCGGCGACCCTGGACAAGGTGGCGGCCGGTCCGGCTTACCCGGCCAAGGGCAGCGTCTACCCGCACGCGATCCGCACGATAAGTCCGGCGGGCGCGATTCTCACCAGCAACGGGAAACCGGAAGTCGTCTACGTCGGCGCCGATTACTGCCCGTTCTGCGCCGCCGAGCGGTGGGCGCTTTCGGTAGCGCTCAGCCGCTTCGGCACCTTCTCCGGGCTGCACCTCATCCACTCGAGCAGCACCGACACCGACCCGAACACGCCGACCGTGAGCTTCTACAAGTCGACCTACTCGAGCAAGTACGTCGCCTTCGCCACGACCGAGGCGCAGAAGGTCGACAAGACCCCGCTGCAGCCCGTGACCGCGCTGGACAAGTCCCTGATGGGGAAGTACGACGCACCGCCGTACGTGCCGAGCACCCAGTACGACGACTCGTTCCCGTTCGTCGACTTCGGCAACAGGTACGTCATCGACGGCGCGAGTTACGACCCGCTGCTGCTGGCCAACCTGAGCTGGCAGCAGATCGGGGCCGACCTGGCCAACCCGAACAGCCCGGTGGCCCAGGCGATAGATGCCACCGCGAACCACATCACGGCAGCCATCTGCAAGATCACCAACAACCAGCCGGGCAGCGTCTGCTCGTCAACCGGGGTCACCTCAGCCAGCGGGAGCATCTGATGGCAACACGGCAAACCTCCAGCAAGTCGGGCAAGCGCCCAGCGAACTCCGCGGCCGGCAGGCCGGCCACTGGCAAAGCGGCCGCGACCGGCAAGCCTGCCGCGGGCAGGCCCGCGAGAAGCACGGCGAATACCCCGGCCGCCAAGCCCGCCAAGGGGACGGGACCGGCCGCGGCCGGCCAGCCCGGCCGGGGCGGAGCTGCTCCGGCGGGCAAGCCCGGGCCAGGCGGGCTGAGCGGGCTGGGCGCCGCCTGGCGGGCGGCGGTGACCTGGGCGGGCGGTGGTGTTCCCTTCGCCACCCTGATCGTCTCCCTGCTGGGGCTGGCTGACGCGGCGTACCTCACCTACCAGCACTTCAGCCAGTCGACGAGCTTCGCCGGGTGCTCGGAAAATGGCGCGATCAACTGCGAGGCCGTGACCAGCAGCGCGTGGTCGCATCTCGGGCCATTCCCGGTCTCCGTGCTCGGCCTGGCCTTCTTCGTCTTCATGGTGGCCGTCAACTCCCCGTGGGGCTGGCGCGCGCCCTGGCCGGCCGTGCACTGGGCCCGGCTGACGTCGGTAGTCGTCGGAATCGTGTTCGTGCTGTACCTGGTCTGGGCCGAGCTGTTCAGGATCAATGCGATCTGCCTGTACTGCACCGGAGTGCACGTGCTCACGTTTATCCTGTTCGGGCTGGTCATCGGCCGCGCCGCCTTCTCCGGAGTGAGAGCAGCGCCCGAGAGGGACTAGCCTGACTCCCACGTTCGCTGCGGCGGCGATATGCGGTTTCATCAGGACGAGGCAGAGCGGGACAGATGAGCAAGGCAACACGGAACAGGACGCGCAACGCCCGGGAGCGGATCGCCGCCCAGCAGGCCGCGGCCAGAAAGGCCGAGCAGCGGCGCAGGCTGCTGATCGTCGGCGGCTCGATCGGTCTCGTCATCGTCATCGTCGTCGGCTTCATCGTGATCAAGAGCCTGACCAAGCCCGCCAAGAACCTCGGCTCGGGTCATCTCCCGACGGCCGTGGCCCGCAATATCACCGGCGTCCCGGCCAGCACGCTGGCCAAGATCGGCACCGGCCCGCTGCCTGCCTCCGGCCTGCCGCTGAAGACCATCAGCGATACCCCGCTGACCAGCGCCGGCAAGCCGGAGATGCTGTACATCAGCGCGGAGTTCTGCCCCTACTGTGCAGCGATGCGCTGGTCAATGGCGGTGGCCATGAGCCGGTTCGGGACGTTCGGGCCGTTCACGGGAATTCACTCGTCGAGCACCGACGTCTACCCGAACACCCCGACGCTGACCTTCGTCAACCAGAAGTACTCGAGCCCGTACTTCACCTTCACGTCGATCGAGCACCAGAAGGTCAACCACGCCCTGCTCCAGCCGGTGACGAAGGCGCAGCAGGCACTGTGGAGCAAGTACGACACGACCAACGGCTCGACCGGGTACCCGTTCATCGACTTCGGCAACAAGACCATCATCACCGGCCCGCTGTTCGTCCCGTCCGTGCTCCACGGCCTGACCTGGGCCCAGGTCGCCAGCCAGCTCAAGAACCCGAATAGCCCGGTGGCCCAGAACGTGAACGGCGCGGCCAACTACATCACGGCGTCGATCTGCAAGATGACCGGCAACAAGCCGGGCTCGGTCTGCACCGCCGGCCCAATCCCGGCAATCGAGGCAAAAATCTAGCCAGCCAGCTCGGCCCCGGCCACTTACCCCGCGTTTCAGTCATGATTACGATCGTTTTGCGGCTTTTGCGGTCACCAAATCCGGGGTAAGTCGCTTTGGCCGCCCGACTGGACCCGCCACCCCGGTACCCCGGACCCCGGTACCCCGGACCCCGGCACCCGCCACTCCGGTACACGCCAGCGCGGTACCCCGGACCCCGGCACGCCGACACCGGCACCCGCCACCCGGGCACGCCGGCACCGGCACCCGGGCGCCCGGCTCCAGAGCCGCCGCAACTCTCGCCGAGTGACCCGGTCGATCGCCGGGAATCCGCACGCCCCGAAATTTTGTTAGGTTAACGAACTACGGATGAGGTTCCGGGACGCTAGCGGGCCGGAACCAGCGCGCCAGAAGATGGCGCGTCGCTGTCAGACTCTGGCCGCATACTGAATCGGGGGCGTCGCCAGCGTCAGACCAGCGGCGCGACCGGCTGTCCGGCGGTCACCATGCCGCGACCTGGGAGTAGTTCGGGTAGTGCCCGTGCCGCGACCAGGTAATGGCACCGCGAGGGCGATCGGCGAGGCGGCGATCGGCCGGCGGCGCGGCAGCCGGCGGCGCGGCAGCCGGCGGCGGACTCGCTCCTCACGCCTGGGGAAGTGATGCGCCCGATGCCGCGTTCGCCGCGACAGGCAGCCGGGCCGGAAGGAGAACAGCATGACGTCAGCCGACCCGCACCAGCGCTGGCTGCGGCGGCTGACCGGCTACTGCTGGCGCTACCCGCGCCTGGTCACCTTCGCTTTCGCCGGCTCGCTGCTGGCCACGATCGTGATGGTGATCATTCCGCTGATCCAGCGCGACATCGTCAACAATGCGATCCTGAGTCACCGCCAGCCCATCTGGGTCGGTGCGACGGCGCTGGTCGTTGCCGCGCTCGTCAGCTTCGGCGGCGTGTTCACCAGGAGATACCTCGGTGGCCGGCTGTCGCTGGACGTCCAGCATGACCTGCGCACGGAGATGTTCACGGCGCTGTCCAGGCTGGACGGCGCCCGGCAGGACCAGCTGCACACCGGCCAGATCGTCAGCAGGTCCATTTCGGACGTGAACATGATCCAGGGCCTGCTGGCCATGGTGCCGTACCTGCTCGGCAACGCCCTGCTGTTCTTCCTGTCCCTCATCGCGATGGCGTTCCTCTCCCCGCTGCTGACGCTGGTCGCCCTCGCGGTCGGTCCCGCCCTGTTCGCCCTCTCGCTCGCCTCGCGGAACAAGCTCTTTCCCGCCAGCTGGGATGCGCAGCAGCACGCCGCCAACGTGGCCGGCGTGGTCGACGGCGCCGTGACCGGTGTCCGCGTCGTGAAGGGCTTCGGCCAGGAGCAGCAGGAGGTGGAGCGGCTCGAGGGCGCCGGCCGGCTGCTCTACGCGGCCCGGGTACGCGCGGTCAGGCTGATGGCGCGGTACAACCCGTCGCTGCAGGCCATCCCGGCGCTCGGGCAGGTCGGCGTGCTGGCGTTCGGCGGCTGGCTGGCGATTCGCGGCGAGATCAACCTCGGCACGTTCTTCGCGTTCTCCTCCTACATCGCCCAGCTCGTCGGCCCGGTCCGCGCCCTGACCGGCCTCATCACGCTCGGCCAGGAAGCGCGGGCGAGCGTCATCCGGGTCTTCGAGGTCATCGACTCCCGGCCGGTGCTGTCCGAGAAGGCCGGCGCGGTCGGACTCCCCGCGGGAGCATCGGACGTCGAGCTCGACGACGTCACCTTCGGCTACCTGCCGTCGGAGCCCGTGCTGCGCGGGCTGTCGCTGCGGGTCAGGCCCGGAGAGACGGTCGCGGTCGTCGGCACCTCAGGCTCCGGCAAGTCAACCATCTCCCTGCTCCTGCCCCGCTTCTATGACGTGACCGGCGGCGCGGTGCGGATCGGCGGGCACGACGTCAGGGACCTGACCCACGACTCGCTCCGCTCGGCCATCGGCCTGGTGATGGAGGACAGCTTCCTGTTCTCCGACTCGATCCGGGCCAATATCTCCTACGGCAGGCCGGATGCGACCGACGAGCAGATCGTCGCCGCCGGGCGCGCCGCCGAGGCCGAGGAGTTCATCCTCCGCATGCCGGACGGCTACGACACGGTGATCGGCGAGCAGGGCCTGACTCTGTCCGGCGGGCAGCGGCAGCGGGTCGCGCTAGCGCGTGCGCTGATCACCGACCCGGCCATCCTGGTCCTCGACGACGCCACCTCGGCTATCGACGCCAGGGTCGAAGCGCAGATTCACGAGACGCTGCGCCGGGTCATGGCCGGCCGGACAACGCTGCTGATCGCGCACCGGCGGTCCACACTTCAGCTCGCTAACAAGATCGCGGTGCTGGACGACGGCAGGCTGGTCGATCTCGGCACTCACGAGGAACTGACCGGACGCTGCCCGCTGTACCGGCTGCTGCTGGCTGGCCCTGGCGAGGATGCCGAGGGCGTCGACGCAGGCGAGCTTGCCTACTACGAGACCGCGCCGGCCGGCCCGGGCGGCTCAGCGGGCCTCGCAGCCGACGGCCAGGGCACCCCCGCGAGCAGGCCGAGCAGAATCACCCCCTGGCTCTGGCCCGACCGGGACCGGCAGGCCACGGGAGCGGGCACCCTGGCCGGCAGCGCCACCCAGCTCACCAGCCAGGCCAGCACCTCGATCGGCCGCGGCACGGGTATCGGCGGCGGCAGCAGCCGCGGCCGGGCGGCGACTGCCAGCCGCGCCGCCGGGACTGACGGCAGCATGCTGGCCGGGATCCCGCCCACGCCCGAACTGCTGGCCAAGGTCGCGGCGCTGCCCCCGGCGAACGACGAGCCAGGGGTCGACCAGGCCTTCAGCCGCGCGGGCGACCCGCACTTCACCCTCCGCAGGCTGCTGCGGCCCTTCGCGATCGCGCTGATCGCCGGCCTGATCCTGGACGGCCTGGACGCGATCGCCAGCATCGCGCTCCCCTGGCTGATGCGAGGCGGCATCGACCACGGCATCGAAGCCAAGACCTTCCGCGTCATCGTGCTTATCTCGATCGCGGCCCTGGCGATCGTGATGGCCGACTGGGTCGTCAATGCCGTCCAGACCGTCGTCGTCGGGCGCAACGGCGAGCGGCTGCTCTACACGCTCCGGGTCAAGATCTTCTCGCAGCTCCAGCGGC
>JADGPC010000005.1 GCA_017882645.1 Streptosporangiales bacterium
CGCACGAGCCGCGCCGCCAGTGGGACGCCTCGATCGCCGTCCTGGCCAGGCTCGCCGCCGCCCACCACGTCGACCTGATCGCCATCGGCAACGGGACGGCATCGCGGGAGACCGACCGGCTGGCCGCGGACCTGATCAGGCGCCATCCGGAGCTGAACCTCACCAAGGTGATGGTCTCCGAGGCGGGCGCGTCGGTCTACTCGGCCTCCGCCTACGCCTCCAGGGAACTGCCCGGCATGGACGTCTCGCTCCGCGGCGCGGTATCCATCGCGCGTCGGCTCCAGGACCCGCTCGCGGAGCTCGTCAAGATCGACCCGAAATCCATCGGGGTCGGTCAGTACCAGCATGACCTGGCGCAGGCCAAGCTCTCCCGGTCGCTGGACGCAGTGGTGGAGGACTGCGTCAACGGCGTCGGCGTCGATGTCAATACCGCCTCCCCGCCGCTGCTCGCGCGGGTCTCCGGGATCAGCGAGGGCCTCGCGGACGCGATCGTGGCGCACCGCGACGAGCGCGGGCCGTTCCGCAGCCGTCAGGCGCTCAGGCAGGTCCCCCGGCTGGGACCGAAGGCGTTCGAGCAGTGCGCCGGCTTCCTGCGGATCAACGGCGGCGACGACCCGCTCGACACCTCCAGCGTGCACCCGGAGGCCTATCCGGTGGTGCGGCGGATCCTCGCCGCGGCGCGGACGCCGGTCCGCGATCTCATCGGCAACTCTCAGGTCCTCCGCTCGCTGAAGGCCGGGGATTTCACCGACGAGCGGTTCGGGCTGCCGACCGTGACTGACATCCTGCGCGAGCTTGAGAAACCAGGCCGTGACCCGCGGCCAGGCTTCACGACCGCGGCGTTCCGTGAGGGCGTGGAGACGCTGGCCGATCTCGCGCCGGGCATGGTGCTCGAGGGCGTAGTCACGAATGTGGCCGCCTTCGGCGCGTTCGTCGACATCGGGGTCCATCAGGACGGGCTGGTCCATGTCTCGGCGATGTCGCGTGACTTCGTCAGCGACCCGCGCCAGGTGGCCAAGCCCGGCGACATCGTGAAGGTGAAGGTTCTCAGTGTCGACGCCGGCCGCAAGCGGATCTCGCTGAGCCTGCGGCTCGATGACGAGCAGGGCGCGGCCCAGGCCTCCGGCAGGGGCCAGCAGAGCCCCGCCAAGGGAGCCAGCCGCACCGGCCAGCGTCAGGACCCACGAGGCTCAACGGGCCGTGCCGGGCCTGCGGGCACTAAGGCGGGCGGCAGCCGGACGGGCGGTAGCCGGGGCGCGATGGCCGAGGCGCTGCGCCGGGCCGGCCTGATTGATCCCGAGGCCGCCCAGGGGGCGGACGGCCGCGGCTGAGTCAATCACTGGTGCAGGAACCGTGCCAGCGCATCCGCCAGCTGCCCCGGCGCCGAGTCGATCGCGTCGTGGCCGCAGCCAGGCAGGACCGCGACGGTTGCGTCGGCCAGTGCCGCGTCTAGCTCACGAGTAATGTCACCGGCCCACGCCGGGCTCGCCGTACCGAGGATGAGCAGCACCGGGATGGTCACGCCGGCCGCGAGCGCCGGCAGGTCGACGGCCGCCAGCGCCGCGGCTTCGCGCGGCAAGGTCGCCGACACGATGGGGAGCACGTCCTGCGCGCCCGCCGTGTTCCTCAGTCCCTCAATCTGGTCCGGGGTCAGGCCGATGATCTCGGACAGGAAGCTGGCCATCGCCCGCCCCGGCTGGCCTGCGGCGACGAAGGAGGTCATGCGCTGGCGCCAGTCAGCCGGAGCGGCCTGCGGCCCCGGCGGCTCGTACAGCGCGATCCTGCGGAACGGTCCCGCGCCTGCTGCGGCGCTGCGAGCGGCGGCGCCCAGCGTGCAGGTGGCTCCGTAGCTGTGCGCGAGCACATCGACAGGGCGGCTCGCCGCGGCCGCCATGGCCGCGGCCACGGCGATGACGTCGTCATATTCCTTGCTGAGGTGATAGGGCCCGGTGTCGCCGCTCGAGCCGCGGCCCCGGCGGTCCATGGCCGTCACCTGCCACCGCGCGGTCAGCAGGCCCCACATCGGCTCCCAGCGCTCCAGCCAGCCCGTGCCGCCGTGGACCAGCAGCAGCGCCGGCCCACGTCCCGCGGTCAGCAACCCGATCGGCGTGCCGTCGGCGCTCGTGACTTCATGCCGCTGTCCGTCCACCGCGGTTCCTCCCGACTGTCAGCCCAGACCGCCAATCTAGTCAGGCGCTCTGCCACCGCGGCCCGACGGCATAGCATGGTGAATTCCGTGCCGGGCCGCGGGAGGAGCCAGCTGGTGTCACGATCGTCGATCTTCGAGTTCGCGGGCGGCGAGCCCGCGTTCCTCGCTCTCGCCGCTGCTCACCACGAGCGCTGCCTGGCCGATCCGGTGCTGAACCACCCGTTCTCCCATCCCGGTCATCCTGAGCACGTGCAGCGGCTGGCGAGCTACTGGGCGGAGGTGTTCGGCGGGCCCGAACGCTACTCGCAATCCTGCGGCGGCCAGCCAGCGATGCTCGCGATGCACGCCGGCACCGGGGCCGAGGGCGACATCGGAGACCGGTTCGTCCGGTGCTTCGTGCAGGCCGCTGACGACGCGGGCCTGCCTGATGACCCCGAACTCCGCGCCGCCCTGGCGGGCTACATGCGGTGGGCGGTCGACGTAGTGATGTCATACTCGCCCGTCGGGTCCGAGCCGCCGTCGCAGGCGCAGGTTCCGCGCTGGTCGTGGGACGGGCTGCAGGAGGCCGGGGCGGCCTAAGCGGCCGGGGCCTAGCCGGCTGCGTCTGGAGCGGTCTGCCTGGTGCTCCCCGGCCATCGGCAGACCGGCCGGGACGAAGCCCTCGGCCTGGGTGACCTCGGACGCGACTCGCACGCCGTACCGGTAGGTGAGCTTGCCGCCCAGGTAGCCAGAGAACGCGAGGGCCGTGACGCTGACCGCGGACAGCGCGACCAGCCGCAGGTCGACCGGCCTGCCGTGCGAGGGGTTCCGGTAGCGCCAGGCGAAGTTCCCCGCGTAGGCGAAGATGAGCACCAGGTTGACGCACATGTGCGTGCACGCCGTCCGGAACGCGCGGGTGCCGGGCGGGATGACGACGAGATCCAGGAAGCCCGCCAGTCCGGCCGCGACCGCGCCCAGCAGCCCGGCCGCGATCAGCCATTGCGAGCCCTGAACCAGGAACCCCGGCTTGCTGGCCAGCTGCGACGCGACGTCGAAGCCCAGGCTGATCACCCACGCGCCGATCGGCACGGTCACCAGCATGGGGTGGTACGGGTGCCCGTAAGGGCCGGCCAGCAGCGCGCTCACCGGCCGCTTCGACCGCAGCATCCCAGCCACTCAGTCCTCCCAGCCACTCAGCCTCCCAGCCACGGGCCATCAGACCGGTTACTCGCGGGACGATATCCGGCCCATCATGACGACACAGGCATTTCTCACTACGTACGCGGTTCGCGATCAGTTCAGCAGGATGGCGAGGACGGCGGGCATCGACCGGGTATCGCTGATCAGGTCAGTCCGCGTCAGGCCGGCCAGCTCCCAGGTAGCGAACGTGGTGCTGATGGTCTGCTCGTCGAGGCCGTTGGACCTGGCCGACAGGTAGTGGAAGCAGCCGCGGTCGAGCAGCAGGTCGGCCGCGCCGCGCCGCAGCGGCAGGCTGGTCACGTTGGCGCAGGCGAAGGTCACGCCCGGATGGCCGTCCCGCGCCCTGGCCAGCGCGAGGACCGACAGGTCCACGCCGATGCGGTGCCAGCCGCGGCCGGCCAGGTAACCGAGCTCGCTGCCCAGCCCGCAGCCCAGATCGACGACGACGCCCGGACGTCCCAGCGCTCCGGCGGCTTCGGCGGCGACCAGCTTGACTTCGGCCAGCTTCAGGTGGGTGACCAGCCGCTGCCCGCCTCTGGCGGCCAGGTTCGCCAGGACCTGCTGCAGGTCGGTCACGTCCCGGGCGACGACGGTGAGGAGATAGTCCATCTCGCCGGCCACGTTGTCGGCCGCGACGATCTGCGGGAGCGCTCGCACCTGATCCTCGAAGATCCGGGTCGAGCGCGGGTCATGGCGCGCGAGCGTCGCCGTGACGAAGACCGGGAGCGGGAAGCCAGCCGCGGCCGGGTCGAGCTGGGCGGTGATGATCCGGATGATTGAGTTCGCCGGGCTCGACGATGGGTTCATGTCCACCAACCGCCGTCGCGCCATCGCGGCGCTTACCGCCGCTGGCCTCTTGTGGGGCACCACCGTGCCGCTGTCCAGGGACTAGCACGGGGTC
>JADGPC010000331.1 GCA_017882645.1 Streptosporangiales bacterium
GCCGATCCCGCGCCGGATTCACCGGGCGCGGGGATCGGCCTTTCCGGCGGCTGCGGGCCGGTGCGGGCTAGCTATTGACCGGGTAGGTGAGCCGGTCCCGCACGTCCACCACGCCGGCGACGTCCCAGATGGCCTCGAGCAGGCTGAGCGCGATGTCCTGTCGCTCCAGCTTGCCCGAGACGGTCACGACGCCGCTGCCGACCAGGACGGTGAACTCGCGCGGGTCGAGCACGAAGTCACCGGCGATTACGCGCTCGGTAATCTCGGTGCAGATCTGCGCATCCGGCCGGTCGTACACGCCGAGCAGGTCGACCTGGCTGACGATCCCGACGAGCCTGCCGTCATCGCCGATCACGGGCAGCCGCTTGACCTTGCGGCCGTGCATCACCCTGGCCGCCTCGGTGACCGTGGCCTGCGGGCTGATCGTAATCGCCGGGCTGGTCATCAGCTCGCCCGCGGTGAGCGCATCGGCTTTGTACGGGAACTGGCGGCGCTGGTTGTTCCTGGCCGACGGCCGGGCCGGATACGCCTCGTGCGGCAGCAGGTCAGCCTCGGAGACGATGCCGATCACCCGGTCGCTGGCGTCGAGCACAGGAAAGGCACTGACCCGGCGGCGCTGCATGACCGCCACGATCTCCTTGAACCCGGCCTCCTGACGGACCGCCACTACGTTGTAGGTCATAACTTCTGCGACGAGGCTTGGCATCTCAGCCACCTCCCGTGATTGCACTGCCTTGCAGCGCCGATATTCCCACCAGCGACGGCCCGCCGTCAGGGCCCAAAGGACCCGCGCCGACGAGGAGATCGGGACCAGTGAGATGACCTTGGCCTCTGTCTGCTCCGCCCCCGCGACGCCAGGCTGCAATGGGCCGTAAGCGCGACTTACCCCGGTCCGCGCCGGCTCACGGGATCTCGTACCTGGAGCAGGCCATGCAACGCCAGACCACCACCTTCGTCTCCTTCGGCGCCGCGCTGGCAGTCGCGGCCATCAGCCTCGCGTCGTGCGCGACAAGCTCTCCGCCCAGCGCCGGGCCGTCCAGCTCGGGCCAGCCGACCTCGGCACCACCCGCCACCAGCCAGCCCGCGTCCCCGTCGACATCACCAGCACTTCCGATCGCGTGCACCGACGGCTGGCGGACCGGCTCTGTGACCGTGACCAGGCAGGTCGCCGTTCCTCCGGTGCCGGTCGCCCGCGCCGTCCGCACCGGCAGCCACCCGGACTGCAAGTTCGACCGGCTGGTGATCGACGTCAGCGGCCCCATCCCCGGTTACTCCGTGAGCTTTGTTCAAAAAGTCACTCAGGACGCCTCGGGGAAGATCATCACGATGCCGGGGACCAGATACCTGGTCATCAGGCTCAGCCCGGCTCAGGCCCACACGACGGCGGGCCAGCTCACCCTCCCGGCCGGCGTGCAGGCCGTGAACGATCCGATGCTCAGGGCCTGGACGACCTCAGGTGACTTCGAGGGCGTGCTGCACATCGCGCTCGGCCTGGCGGGCGGCAGCAAGTACCGGGTCGGCGAGGCGGGCAGCCGGATCTACCTCGACGTCGCCTGGTAGCCCCCGATCGCCGCAGCTAGCCAGGCGGGCTAGCCGGGCGGGGCAGGTTCCTCGGCGAGGGACAGGTAGCTCTCGTCCTCCTGAGCGGTATGCAGCTCCAGAATGGCGTGCAGCCCGTAGAGCAGGCCGCGCAGGTCCGCGACATCCACCTGATCGGGCTCGCCAGCGCCGATGTCGTCGAGAAGCTGGCCCAGGCGGCGGATCTGGTGCGAGATCTCCGCGTGCGCCCTGCTCATGGTCGCGGTCGGATCGGTGCCGCCGAGCAGCCGGTTCAGCGCCGGGTAGAGCTCACGCTGCTCGGCTGCCTCGTGCGGCTCGACCTCGTCGACCAGCGTCTTGTGCGCCGCCCGTACTCGGGCGATCGCCGCATCGGCCGGAGCGACGCCCAGTGCGTCGGCCGCCGCGCGCAGCTCCTCGATGTCGGCGCGGATCGACTCGTGCTCCCCGCTGAACCGCCGTGCCAGGGCCGTATCGCTAGCCGACAGCGGAGCCGCCACGTCAGGCTGGCGCAGGACACGCAGAGCGTTCAGGATGACAGCGACGTCGATGCCCTCCTGGAGCAGCGCGCCCCAGACGGCCGGCAGCAGACCAACCCCGGCCACGACCATCGCGGCCAGCGACATTCCCATCCCGGCGATGACGCTCTGCCTGGCGATTCTCCCGGTTCGCCTGGCCACTGCCGCCACCTCGCCGAGCCGGTCGATCCGGTCGACGGTCAGCACCGCGTCGGCCGACTCCGACGAGGCCGTTGCTCCCCGCGCGCCCATGGCGACGCCGACGTCGGCGAGGGCCAGAGCGGGCGCGTCGTTGATCCCGTCGCCGACCATGATCGTCGGCGCGCGGCGGCGTTCCAGCCGGACGGCGTCCAGCTTCTCGGCCGGCGTCCGCTCGGCGAGCACCTCGTCCACCCCGATCACGACGCCGACCTTCTCCGCGACGTCGGCGCGGTCTCCGGTCACCATGACCACCCGGGTGATCCCGCCCTTGCGTAGCGCCCTGATCGTCCGGCCGGCGTCGGGCCTGACCGCGTCGTCGAGCACGAGTACACCAGCCGGCTTGCCGTCCACGGCCACGAACACCGTCAGCGCGCCGTCCAGCCTGGCCCGGCGACGGGCAACCTTGGCCCACCCGGGCGCACCTGCTGCCGTGTCGATTCCGCACCAGCTAGCCTTGCCGACCGTAACCTGGTGACCCGCGACGGTGCCGCGAATCCCCTGCCCTGCCTTTTCGGCCACGTCGGCGGGCAGGGTCAGCTCGCATCCGCGCTGCATGGCTGCCCGGACGACCGCCGCCGCCAGGACATGCTGCGATACCTGATCGAGCGACGCGGACAGGGACAGCACGCGGTCTGCGGGCAGCCAGCCAGCTTCGACGACGCTGGTCAGCGCGGGCCGGCCGCTGGTCAGAGTCCCGGTCTTGTCGAGCATCACGGTCGTGCACCTGGCGAGCCGCTCGAGCACCGCACCGCCTTTCACCACGACACCGCGACGGGCGGAGACGGACAGTCCGGCCACCATCGCGACCGGGGCAGCGAGGATCAGCGGGCAGGGCGTCGCTACCACGAGCACGGCGACGGCTCTGGCCGGCCCGGCGGCGGCCCAGGCGGCGCCCGCCGCGACCAAGCTGACCAGCAGGAACCAGAAGGCATACCGGTCCGCGAGCCGCACGAACGGCGCCTGGGACGACTCGGCATCGGACACCAGCCGGACGATGCCCGCATAGGTGCTGTCCGCCGCGCGAGCCGAAGCGGTCAGGTCGAAGGGCGCGCCCGCGTTCACCACGCCGCTGCGCACCGGGTCGCCCGGTGCGCGCTCGACGGGCAGAGCCTCTCCCGTCAGCGCCGCCTCGTCCAGTACGGCCGCGCCGCCGGTCAGCGTTCCGTCCACCGGCACGAGCTCGCCCGGGGCGATCAGCAGGCGGTCACCTGGCCGCACGTCGTCAAGGTCGACAGTGACCAGCCCGCCACCTTCGTACCGTCGCGCCGATCTCGGGGCCCTGGCGAGCAGCGCATGCAGATCACGTCGCGCCCGGCCCGCGGCCCACGACTCGAGAGCCCGGCCGCTGGCCAGCATGACGGCGATCACGGCGGCGGCCAGCAGCTCCCCGACGGCCATGGCGCCGACGACCGCGAGCAGGGCGACCGCGTCCACCCCGAGCCGGCGGTGGCGCAGGCTGTCGACCATCTCCCACAGCGCGTAGAGGGCACCGCAGCATCCGACGACGAACCAGGCGGCGTTACCGGCGGCAGAGCTAGCCGCCAGGTGAGCCAGGCCGCCAGCCAGCAGGCCGGCCACGGTGACGGCGAGCAGCAGCATCGGCATAGCCCGGCTGGCGCTAATCCGGCTGGCGATGGCCACCCGTCACCCCGCGTTCTGGTCCGGCACCGGGCAGCATCCGCCTGGCGGCCGGCCAGGCGAGCAGGAGACCGACGCAGCCGACTGCGGCGATGCCGCCGGTCACAGCGAGCAGGTGCGCCGGCAGCACGACGAGCGCGAGCTGGCCGCGCAGCCACGGCAGCGTGAGAAGAGCGGTGAACACGGCCGCCAGGGCGAGGATCATGACGCCCCGCCAGCTGGCGAGCGGACGGCACAGCGCGGCCAGGACGAACAGGCTCAGGATCACCGCGACGATCGTCGCGCTGGTGCGGGCGGCGCCGAGGCCGGTCCCCGCGGCGCGGACGGACAGGAACGCGGCGAACACGGCGGCCGCGATGACGAGGCCAGCGGGAATGGCGAACCGCAGCGCCCGGCGCAGGAATCCGGCCGGCACCCGCTCGGCGCTTGGCGCAAGCGCGAGGAAGAACGCGGGCACGCCGATGGCCAGCGTCGAGATAATGGTCAGGTGCCTGGGATAGAACGGGTACGGCACGGCGGCAGCGGCGACCGCGAGCGCGATCAGGACCGCGTAGCTGGTCTTGGTCAGGAACAGCCTTGACACCCGGTCAACGTTGCCGATGATCCTGCGGCCCTCCGCGACGACCCCAGGCAGCGTCGCGAAGCTGTCGTCCAGCAGCACCAGCCGCGCGACGCCGCGGCTGGCCGGGGTCCCCGAGCCCATCGCGATGCCGACATCGCTGTCCTTGAGCGCGAGCACGTCGTTGACGCCGTCCCCGGTCATGGCGACCACGTGCCCGCTCGCCTGCAGCGCGCCGACGATCGCCCGTTTCTGCTGCGGCGTGACCCGCCCGATCACGGTCGCATCCCTGACCGCCGCGGCGAGCCCGGCGGCATCGTCAGGAAGCTCGCGCGCGTCGAGCACCTGGCCGGCCTCGGCGCCCGGCAGGCCGAGCCTGCGCGCGATCGCTCCGACGGTCGCGGGATGATCACCCGACAGTACCCGGACCGAGACTCCCTGGCTGGCGAAGTAGTCGAGTGTCGCCTGCGCGTCCGGCCTCAGCTGCTCCTCCAGGGTCACCAGGGCCGCCGGCCAGACGTGCCCAGGGAGCCGCTGGCCGTCGGGCAGCGGGTCAGCCCGGGCCAGCAGCAGGACCCGGTATCCCTCAGCCGCCAGCAGGCCGGCCTGGGCCAGCCCGCCGCCCCCGCTGTCGTTCGCTCCGGCCAGGATCGCCTCGGGCGAACCGATCACCCAGGTCCCCTGACCGTCGTAGCTCACGGCACTCCACTTGCGAGCCGAGGAGAACGCGGTGACCTGGCTGGGCCGCCAGCCAGGGTCAGCGAAACGGTCGGCGAGCGCCCGCATGGTGGCGTTAGGCCGCGGGTCGGCCGCGGCAAGCGCGCCGAGCGCGTCCCGGCTGATCTCGTCCGGACCGGCACCGGCGCCCACGCCGGTCACCGCGACGACGCGCATGCTGCCACGAGTCAGCGTTCCGGTCTTGTCGCAGCAGACCAGGTCGACCCTGGCCAGTCCCTCGATCGCGGGCAGGTCCTGGACCAGGACGCGCCGGGCGGCCAGCCGTACGACGCCCACCGCCATCGCGACGCTGGTCAGCAGGACCAGGCCTTCAGGGACCATCCCGACCAGGCCAGCCACGGATCCCCGCAGTGCCTCGGCGACGCCCTGGCCGGACTGCAGCTGCCTGACCACCAGCAGGGCGCCAACCGGGACGAGCAGCCAGCTGATCCACTTGAGCAGGAGGTTGATGGCGTCCCTGATCTCCGACCTGGCCGGGGAGTAGCTGCGGGCCTGGCCCGCCAGCCGGGCCGCGTAGGACTCCTGTCCGACCGCTGTCGCCGTGATCCGGCCGGTGCCCGCCACCACGAAGCTGCCCGACAGGGCGTCAGCCCCTGGCGGCTTGCCGACCGGGTCGGCCTCGCCGGTCAGCAGCGACTCGTCGATCTCCAGGCCGGCGGAGGTCAGCACCACGCTATCGGCGACGACCTGATCGCCAGGCCCGAGCTCCAGCACGTCGTCGAGGACTACCTGGGTGGCCGGGATCGTGGCGCGCACCCCGTTCCGCAGCACGGTGGCGGTCGGCGCGTTCAGCACGGTCAGGCGGTCCAGGGTGCGCTTCGCGCGCAGCTCCTGGACGATGCCGACCCCGCTGTTCGCGACCAGGACCAGGCCGAACAGGCCATCCTGCAGCGGCCCGACGATCGCGATCACGACGAAGAGCCCGCCCAGAATCGCGTTGAACCTGGTCGCGATGTTGGCCACCAGGATCTGGCCGACGGTTCTCGTCGGCTGCTGGCCCTGATCGTTGACCTGGCCGGCGGCGATCCGCTCGGCGACCTGGGCGGCGGACAGCCCGGTCGCGGCCAGGTCGGCCGGGCCGGGCACGCTGGCCTGCGTCCGCTGGCTCATCTACCCATCCTCGTGCACCGGCCCGGCAGCCGCCCGGGTCCTTCGTCCCGACGAAACGATGAGGTAGGACCCTCCCCTTCGGCAGGGCCGGTCAAGCAGGCTACCGCTATGAGAGCGACCGATCAGGCCACCGGCCACGCCAAGCCCGCCAGCGAGCAGTCAGGTCCGGCTGCGGCTGCCCCCGCCGACATTCCGCGGACCGGTTCTCCCCGGATCGACTGGGAGGCGCTCAGGACGGCAGGCCGCGCGTGCTGCTGCGCCGCCAGGCCGGCCGTGATCGCGCTGGTCCCGCCCGGGCCGGGCCGGGCGCACCGGACCGAGCTGCTGCTGTGCATGCACCACTTCCGGGTGTCCAGGCAGGCGCTCCTGGCCGCCGGAGCCAACGTCGTCGACCTGGACCGCAGGATCGTGGACCCGGATACTCCTGCTTACCTGCCCGCCGACCGCGCGCGCTGACCTGCTACGCCGCCTCGGCGGCGGTCACGTGATCAGGCGAGCGCGAGGAAGAGCCGCTCGAGTTCGTCGGTGGTCAGCGCCGACTCGCCGTTCAGGCACTGCCGCATGTTGCTCGCGACGATCTTGAATCCGGCCCGGTCCAGCGCCCGCGACACGGCGGCCAGCTGGGTGACGACATCCCGGCAGTCCCGGCCGCTCTCGACCATCGTGATCACGCCGGCCAGCTGGCCCTGCGCGCGCCGCAGCCGGTTGAGTACCGCGGCACGGGCGTCGTCGTCGACGGCGGCCAGGTCAGGCATCGGTACCGCTGCCTGCCGGCTCGGTCGCGCCCTCGGCGCCGATCCCGGACCTCACCTCGTCCATGTCCACCTGCCGGGCCTGGCTGATCAGGTCCTCAAGCGAGGCCTCGGGCAGGGCGCCAGGCTGCGCATACAGGATGACCTTGTCCCTGATCACCATCAGCGTCGGGATCGACGTGATGCTGAACGCCTGGGCCAGATCCGGCTGGGCCTCGGTGTCGACCTTGGCGAAGACCAGGTCGGCGTGCTTCTCGGAAGCCCGCTCGAAGATCGGCCCGAACATACGGCACGGCCCGCACCAGGACGCCCAGAAGTCCACGAGCGCCATCCCGGCCCCGCCGACCACGGTGTCGAAGTTCTCAGCCGTCAGCTCGACTGTTGCCACTGCCTAACCTCCGTCCGCATGGGCATCGCTTCCGTACGATACCCCTTGGGGTATCAACAGGCGAGCGGGCGAGCGCATTCCCGGGCTAGCGCAGCTGCCCGGCGGTCAGCCTGCTGCAAACGGCGACGACACCATCCACGTCCGACGCAACCTTGACGGCGGCCTGGATCATTCCCGCATTCGGCAGCTCGCCGGTCAGGATTACCTCGCCGTCAGTGATCGCCACGGCGATCCGCATCACCTCCGCGCCTGGCATCGCGGCCAGGCGGTCGGCGATCTCGGCGGCAATCTCGGCGTCCGGGCGCAGGAACACGCTCATCAGGTCCCGCCGGCTGACCATCCCGATCAGCTCGCCCGCCGGGTTGACCACCGGCAGCCTGGTGACGTGATGAGCGTTCATCAGGCGGGCCGCCGCGCCGAGCGGTGCGTCCGGGTGGATGGTGATCGCGGGCGCGGTCATCAGCTCGGACGCGGTCAGCGCCTCGGCCTGCTCGCGCTCCCGGTGCGTTCGCCTCGGCAGCCCGGCGCCCAGGCGGCTGAAGGACCGCTCCTCCCGGCGCAGGATGTCAGCTTCCGACACGACGCCGAGCACGCGGCCGCCGCCGGAGAGCACGGCTACCGAGCTCAGGCCGTGCTCGGCGAGCAGCCGGGCAACCTGCTTGTACGGCATGTTCTTGTCAGCGGTGACCACGTCGGTCGCCATCACGTCGATGATGCGCCACCGGCCAGTCCGCGGCCGGTCCGTGTTATCGATAACTTCGGTGTACTCTTCGCGGCGGTTCACGGAGTCCACCCCCGATCTGAGTTAGCGGGGAAACAGCACCCTCACGTCCAGGATCGCCCCGGTCAGCCGCCTGCGGCAGGGGCGAAGTGCTTGACCGGACGGGACCCACGTCCCGCCCGGCCGGCCAGGTCAGGGACCAACGACCCGCCGTTTGGCTGCCAACGACCCTGCCTGCGCCAGGGCGTCCCGGCGAGAGTCGACAGTGGACAGGCGCTGGCCCGGCGGACTGCGGCAGTGACGGGAGGTCAGTGATGCTGAAGCTGATGGCGAAGGACGGGATCCTGCGGCGGATCATCGAGTCCGCGGCGGCGGCGCCGTCTATTCACAACACGCAGCCGTGGCGGTTCACTGTCGTGGCTGACGACCTGCTCGAGGTGCACGCGGATCCCGACCGTGCGCTGTGGGTCTCCGATCCGCACGCCAGGGCGCTCTACCTGAGCTGCGGCGCGGCCTTGTTCAACATCAAGACGGCGATCCGGATGACCGGTTTCAACCCGCTGGTCTGGCCGCTGCCGCAATCTGAGTTCGCGCCGACGGTGCTCGCGGCCGTGCAGGCCGAGCCGGGCCGGCCGCCGACCTTCGCCGAGCGGGAGCTGTACGAGGCGATCTGGCGGCGCCACACCAACCGCGGCCCGTTCACCGACGAGCCGATTGCTGAACCCATGCTGATCGCGCTGGAGCAGGCGGCAGGCTTCGAGTTCGCCACCCTGCGGATGCTGAACGGCGCAGACGCCGCCCGGGTGCTCGACATGGCGGCCAGTGCCAGCGAGGAACTGGCCGGCGACGTGGACCACCAGATCGAGCTGCAGAAGTGGATAGCGACTTCCAGCCGCGACGATGGCATCCCGGCCGAGGCGCTGCCGTCCAGGCCGACCAGCGAGCCGTCGCCGGTCAGGGGTGACCTGTCCTCGGCCGCGCCGGCTGTCCTGCGGCCCGAGGTCAGCTACGAGCGGGATCCGCAGCTGGCCGTGCTCACCACCGCCAGGGACGAGCCATCTGACTGGCTCCGGGCCGGCCAGGCCCTGCAGCGGGTCCTGCTCACCGCCACGGCGCACGGCCTGTCGGCGTCGTTCCTCTACCAGTCGATCGAGCTGCGCGACATGCGGCCAGAATCGGCCCCGGCCTGGCCGTGGCCGGAGATCCCGCAGATCGTGATCAGGCTCGGCTACGGCAGGCCGCAGGCCGCTGCCCCGCGCAGGCCGCTGGATGACGTGCTGACCCGGGCGGCGCAGACCGCGGAGCTCCCGTGACCGGCGGGCCGGTCAGCCGCCGAGCAGACTGGCCGCGATCTGACGTCCGGTCAGCTCGAGCAGCTCGCCCGCCCTGGCCATGCTGACCGGCAGGTCCGGCTCGAGGTCGGCCAGCGCGTAGGCGGCGCTGAACCCGGCGGCGGCCAGCTCGCCGGGGGTCAGCAGGACCTGGCCGGCCACGACGGCGACCGGCACGCCGTGACGGCCAGCAGCCCTGGCCACGCCGAGCGGTGCCTTGCCGCTGAGGGTCTGGGCGTCCAGGCTGCCCTCGCCGGTTATCACCAGCCGCGTCCCGGCCAGGGCAGCGTCGAATCCGATCAGGTCGAGTACGAGGTCGGCACCGGCGACCAGCCGGGCACCGAGATAGGCGAGAGCGCCGAAGCCCGTGCCGCCAGCGGCTCCAGCGCCCGGGACGCTGGCCAGGTCGAGGCCCGACACGGTCAGTTCCGCCCAGCGGGCCAGCGCGCGGTCGAGCACGATCACGTCCGCCGGGCCCGCGCCCTTCTGCGGCCCGAACACCGCGGCTGCTCCCCGCGGCCCGAGCAGCGGGTTGTCCACGTCGCTGGCGACCAGGATCGCGCCGATCCGGCCGTCCAGGCCACTCGCGTCGATGCCGGCCAGGCCGGCCAGCGCCGCACCGCCCCTGGCCAGCTCGGCGCCGTGCTCGCCAGCCAGCCGGACCCCGAGCGCCTGCACCATGCCGGCGCCGCCGTCGGTGGTCGCGCTGCCGCCGATGCCGAGCACGATCGTCGTCGCGCCGTCGTCCAGCGCGGCCTTGATGACCTGGCCGACGCCGTAGGTCGAGGCGGTCAGCGCCGCGGGCTTCCCGCCGGGCAGCCGGCCCAGCCCGGCCACGTCGGCCAGCTCGATCACCGCCACCGCTTCCCGCAGCGCGAACGTCGTCTCGACCGGCTGCCCGGCCGGCCCCTCGGCGACCGTGACCACGGGCGAGAACCCCGCCGCCAGCGCCGCCGCCACGGTCCCGTCCCCGCCGTCGGCCACCGGCAGCTCGACGACCTCCAGGTCCGGCCGGCGCTGCCGCAGGCCGGCGGCGAGTGCCGCCGCGGCCTCGGCGGCGGTCGCACTGCCCTTGAACTTGTCCGGCGCCACCACCACCCGCATGGCGGCTATTCGCTGAGGCCGAGCGTCGCGATCAGGCTCCGGGCCGCGGCCCCGCCGGCGTCCTCGGCGATCCGCAGTGCCCTCGGCACGTCCAGCTCGTCACAGAACGCCGCGCTGATCGCGGCCGCGGCGGTGGCCTGCGACGCGTCCTGGGCCGAAGCGCCGGCGTTCCGGCCGGCCGCCCGGTACAGCCGCTCGAGCCGCGCAGTCGCGGCGTCGAGCTCGGCCGTGGCGTAGTCCCAGCCCCGTGCCCACGGCCGGTCGAGCAGGCAGAGCCGGAGCGCCGCGGCCGGATGGCTGGCCAGCACCTCGCTGACCAGCACGAGGTTCCCGGTCGACTTCGCCATCTTGGCCCCGTCCAGGCTGACCACGCCGACGCTGAACCTGGCCCGGGCGAAGGGCCGGACGCCGGTCACCGCCTGGGCCATCGCGACCTGGTAGGCGTGGTGCGGGTAGCGCAGGTCGGCGCCGCCGCAGAGCACGTCGACGGCCAGCCCGAGCACGGACAGCGACATCGCCGCGCACTCGGCGTGCCAGCCAGGCCGGCCTGTCCCCCACGGTGACGGCCAGCCGGGCTCGCCGGCCGCCGACCGGCGCCAGACGGCCACGTCCAGCTTGTCGTCTTTGGCCGGGTCGTCGAGCTGCGCGCCGTACTCGGCGGCGAGCGCCTCGGCGTCGTCCCGGCTGAGCCCGGCCACGCCGGCCGTGTCGGCACCGCGGAAGTACACGCTGCCGGCGCGCAGGTAGGCCGCGCCGACCTCGAGCAGCGCGGCCGCGAGCCTGATCACCTGCCCGACGTTCCGCCTGGCCCGGGGTGCGAACTCCGGATCGCGCACCCCGAGCGAGGTCATGTCCTGGTCGAACCGGTACTGCTGGACCGAGGCGAACGCGTCGTACGCCGACCCCGAGTGCTCCGCCGCGGCGAACAGCACGTCGTCCACGTCGGTCACGTTCCGGCACAGCTGGGCGTTCACGCCGATCGCGCCCAGCACCCTGGTCAGCACGTCGACCCAGACGAAGGTCGCGGCGTGTCCCAGGTGCGTGACGTCGTAGGGCGTGATGCCGCAGCAGTAAATCCGGGCCCGGTCGAGCACGGGAAGGTCGGTGCCGCCGATCCGCAGGGCGGACGTGGTGGTCGCAGTCTCAGTCATGACTGCCAGTATCGCGCGCACATGGTCAAGGCCAGGCGCGCTAGGGTCGCCATCGGGCTTCGGTACGGGAAAGGACGAAGATGACGAGCACACCAGCCGGCGGGGGGTTCGGGGGATCGTCCCCCCGGGCTCGGCCTGCCTGGTCTGCGCTGGCCGAGCACTACGAGAAGGTCAGCGACGTGCACCTGCGCGACCTGTTCGCGGCCGATCCCGGGCGGGGCGAGCGACTGACCGCCGAGGCGGCGGGCCTGTACCTCGATTACTCCAAGAACCGGCTCACCGACGAGACGCTGGCGCTCCTGGCCGAGCTGGCGAACCAGTCCGGCCTGCGCGAGCGGACCGAGGCGATGTTCCGCGGGGAGCACATCAACATCACGGAGAACCGGCCCGCCCTGCATGTCGCGCTGCGAATGCCGCGGACCGCCTCGCTGCTGGTCGACGGCACCGACGTGGTCGCCCAGGTGCACGAGGTTCTCGACCGGATGGCTTCGTTCGCCCAGCGGATCAGGTCGGGCGACTGGCGCGGTTTCACCGGCCTGCCGATCACCGCGGTGGTCAATATCGGCATCGGCGGTTCCGATCTCGGTCCGGTCATGGCGTACGAGGCGCTGCGCTACTACTCCGACCAGCACCTGGCTTTCCGTTTCGTATCAAATGTCGACTCCACCGATTTCGCTGAGGCGACCCGCGACCTGGATCCGGCCCAGACCCTGTTCATCGTCTCGTCCAAGACCTTCACGACCCTGGAGACGCTGGCCAACGCGACGACGGCGCGGGACTGGCTGACCAGTCACCTCGGCGACGAGGCGGCTGTCGCGAAGCACTTCGTCGCGGTGAGCACCAACGCGGAGAAGGTGGCGGCCTTCGGGATCGACACGGCCAACATGTTCGGCTTCTGGGACTGGGTGGGCGGCCGGTACTCGATGGACTCGGCGATCGGGCTGTCCACGATGATCGCGATCGGGCCCGACCGGTTCGGTGAGCTGCTGGCCGGCTTCCACGAGATGGACGAGCACTTCAGGACCGCGCCGCTGGCGTCGAACCTGCCGGCGCTGATGGGCCTGCTCGCCGTCTGGTACACCGGCTTCTTCGGCGTGGCCAGCATCGGCGTGATGCCGTACGAGCAGTACCTGAAGCGGTTCCCCGCCTACCTGCAGCAGCTGACGATGGAGTCCAACGGCAAGCACGTCAGGCTGGACGGCACTGGCGTCGACTACCCGACCGGGCCGCTCTACTGGGGCGAGCCGGGAACCAACGGCCAGCACAGCTTCTACCAGCTGCTGCACCAGGGCACCCACCTGATCCCGATCGACCTGATCGGCTTCGGCCGGTCGCTGAACCCGGTCAGGGACCACCACGACCTGCTGACCTCGAACGTTTTCGCCCAGGCTCAGGCGCTCGCGTTCGGCAAGACGCTCGATGAGGTGCTGGCCGATGGCACCGACCCGGCAGTCGCGCCGCACCGGGTGATGGAAGGAAACCGGCCGAGCAACGTGCTGCTCGCCGAGGTCCTCACCCCGCGGCTGCTCGGCTCGCTGGTCGCGCTCTACGAGCACGCCGTGTTCACGGCCGGGACGATCTGGAATATCGACTCGTTCGACCAGTGGGGCGTCGAGCTCGGCAAGGTGCTCGCGGCCGCGATCATTCCCGAGCTGACCAGCCCGGCCGAACCCGAGCTGCAGCATGATTCGTCAACTAATACGCTCATCCGCCGGTACCGGACGATGAAGGGGGTTCAGCAATGACCACGGAGCACCCGATGCAGCTAGGCATGGTCGGGCTCGGACGGATGGGCGCGAACCTGGTCCGCAGGCTGATGCGGGACGGTCACCACTGCGTCGTCTACGACGTGAACAAGGCCGCCGTCGATGACCTGGTCGCCGAGGGCGCGACCGGCGCGAGCGACCTCGACGAGTTCGTCGCCAAGCTGCAGCCGCCCAGGACCACCTGGCTGATGCTGCCGGCCGCCATCACCGGCCGGACGCTCGACCACCTCGCCTCGATGCTGGAGCCGGGCGACGCGGTGATCGACGGCGGCAACTCCTACTACCGGGACGACATCGCCCGCGCGAAGCAGCTCGTCCCGCGCAAGATCCACTACGTCGACTGCGGCACGTCGGGCGGGGTGTGGGGGCTGGAGCGCGGATACTGCCTGATGATCGGCGGCGAGGCCGCGGTCGTCCAGCGGCTCGACCCGATCTTCCGCACGATCGCGCCGGGCAAGGGCACGGTCGAGCCGACTCCCGGCGTCGAGAGCGGAACGGCGCAGTACGGCTACCTGCACTGCGGGCCGGCCGGCGCCGGTCATTTCGTGAAAATGGTGCATAACGGGATCGAGTACGGCATGATGGCCGCGATCGCCGAGGGCCTGTCGATCATCAAGCACGCCAACGCCGGCATGGACGAGCAGATCACCGACGCCGAGACGACCCCGCTGACCGACCCGGAGGCGTATCAGTACGACATCAACGTGGCCGAGGTCTCCGAGGTCTGGCGGCGCGGATCCGTAGTCAGCTCGTGGCTGGTCGACCTGACCGCGGCGGCGCTGGCGGAGTCGCCTGAGCTGTCGGAGTTCGCCGGGCACGTGTCGGACTCCGGCGAGGGCCGGTGGACCGTGCTGGCCGCCGTCGAGGAGGGCGTGCCCGCGCCGGTCATCACGGCGTCGCTGTTCCAGCGATTCGAGTCACGCGGCCTGGGCGAGTTCACCGGACGCCTGCTGTCAGCGATGCGGAGTCAGTTCGGCGGTCACGCGGAGAAGAAGCCGACGGCACGGTGACGCCGCCTGCTATCTCGGCCATGAGTGCCGTACGTGACTTACCCCGGATTTAGTGCCTGCCATAGCTCGCAAATAGACCATATCGGCACCACCGGAGAGCGCAAATGCGGGGTAAGTGGCCGCCGGAGCCGGATCAGGAGGCGGGATGGAGCGGCGGGAGGCTAATCGGCTGCGGTACGCGGGCGGGCGTGAGGGGCATTACGAGAGTTACTTCTTGCGGGGCAATCACCCGGAGCGGGGGCTGGGCTTCTGGGTGCGGTACACGATCTTCGCGCCGAAGGGCCAGCCTGAACGCGCGGAGGCGGAGCTGTGGGCGGCCGTCTTCAGCGATCGGGCGGGCGGAACGGTCGCGGCCTATGCGGCGGCGCCGTTCGCGTCGGCAAGCTTCGGCGGGTCCGGGGACGGGCTGAACGTTCGGATCGGGGATGCCGTCCTGACGGATGACCCGGTCACCGGGCGGGGTGCGCTCTCCGGCGCCGTGTCCGGCGGCGGACACGAGATCCGGTGGGAACTCAGCTACGAGGAGTCGGACGAGCCCGTGCTGCTGCTGCCGGAGCGGTTCTACCCGGGCCGGTTCCCGAAGGCGAAGGTGCTGGTGCCGGCGCCGATGGCGGCCTTTACCGGGCGACTGGTGGTCGACGGCGAGCCGGTCGACGTGGCGGGGTGGACCGGCAGCCAGAACCACAACTGGGGCTCGCAGCATACGGACGAGTACGCCTGGGGCCAGGTGGCCGGCTTTGACAACGCGCCGGGCTCCTTTCTGGAGTGCTCGACCGCGCGAGTGCGAGTCGCGGGGCTGCGGTCTCCGTGGCTGTCGCCGATGGTGCTGCGCCACGAGGGACGCGAGCATTCGCTCACCGGCGTCGGCGCGGCGCGGCGGGCCAGGGGCGCCTACCGGGCCAGCGGGCCCGCGTACGCCTGGACGCTGCGGTCGGCCGGTGCCGCCGGCCCGGACGGCGAGGCGATGATCTCCGCCGAGTTCACGGCGGCGGCGGAGTCGTTCGTGACCTTCGACTACCGCAACCCGCCAGGCGGGTCGAAGAAGTGCCTCAACACCAAGATCGCCCAGTGCACGGTCACGCTGGCCCGTCCCGGCGCCGAGCCCGTCATCCTGCGCTGCGCGAACCGGGCCGCGTTCGAGATCCTGTCCTGACTGTCCGACGGCCGGCGAAAAGCTGCCCGTAGCCAAAAACTGCGATTTCCGCTAATGTCGCCGACGCACCGAATGTCTCGCATGTGCGTCTAGGCTTTGCCTGACCCTGATCAACAGCAAGGGCGATCATGTCTGCTCATTATGTTCGGATTGGCCTTGCTGTGGCGGCGGGCTGCTGCGTGCTGGGTTTCATGCCGGGATCGAATGAGTCCCCCGCCCGGGCGGCTGGCCCAGTGGCCACGTCGATCGCGGTCGGGAGCAACCCGCAGGGCATTGCCGTCGATCCGACCAGGAATCTCATCTATGTCGCCAATCACGACAGCGACTCGGTCTCGGTCATCGACGGGCGACCGACACGGTGACAGCGACGATCGCCCTGCCAGCGGGCGCGAAGCCGGAGGGTGTGGGCGTCGATCCCGTCACGGACAAGATCTACGTCACCGAGACCGGCCTGAACCAGGTCCAGGTCATCGACGGTGCCACGGACACGCCGGGCGCGGTGATCAGCATCCTGAACTTGGCCACTGCCCCAACCACGCCGATCGCCGTGGACGTGGCTCGTGATGTCATCTGGGTCACTGCGTACGGCTACCTCAGCCGCATAGATGGTGCGACCAATCAGGTAACGGGCGGCGGCGCCGTCTTCGAGGACTTCAACGGCTCCGTCGCGGTGAACCCAGACACCGGCTACCCCTACGTCGCTGATCCGCTCACTGGCGCCAGCGACCTCAGGCCGAGCGCGCCCGTGCTGTCGGTGGGATTCGACCCCAGGTCGGTGGCGGCCGGCGATCCGGGCTCTGGCGTGTTCTTCGTCTCGAACTGCGCGGCCGGCTGGTACAGCACGGTCTGGGAATTCAGCGCGGCCACCGACCAGCCGCTGCAGCAGATCGGCGCGCCGTGGGTGTGCCCTGACGGCCTGGCCGTGCACGGCGGCACGGTGTACGCGGCCAACAGCACGCTCGCGATCCTGAGCGTCGCCGGCGATGCCGTCACCGGCGGGTTCAGCGGCGTTCCGGCCGAGGGCATCGCGGTCGACTCGGCGACCGGAGTCGTCTACACCACCGACGGCGGGGGCACCGGCCACGTCTGGGCGGTCCCGCCGCAGGCGCCCGCCTTCACCAGCGCGGGCAGCACGTCGGTCGCGGCTGGCAGCGCTGACACGTTCTGGGTCCAGACCAGCGCCAATCCGGCGCCGACCTACAGCGAGACGGGCCAGCTTCCGGCCGGCGTCCACCTGGCCAGCTGGGGTGAGATCTATCTCAGCCCCGAAGCGGGCACCGGTGGCAGGTACCCGGTCACCATCTCAGCGTCCGACGGTGTCGGGACGCCGTCCACGCAGTCCTTCGTTCTGACCGTCACCCAGGCCGCCGGCTTCGCGTCCGCGGCCAAGGCCACCTTCCGCACCGGCCGGGCGGGGTCCTTCGCGATCAAGGTGACCGGTTACCCGGCGCCCGTGCTGACGGAGACCGGTTCGCTGCCGGCCGGCCTGAAGCTGGCCGGCCACACGATCTCCGGTACGCCCGCCGCCGGATCCGGCGGGACCTACCGGCTGACCTTGACCGCGGCGAACTCGTCAGGTCCGGCTGCCACTCAGGCCTTCGTGCTCACCGTGAACGCGGCGCCGACGTTCACCTCACCGCGCACCGTCACCTGCCACCCCGGTCGCAGCTGCACGTTCACGGTCCGTTCGGCCGGCTTCCCCGCCGCGACGATCTCGGAGTCAGGGACGCTGCCGCGCGGCCTGACCTTCCGGGCCGGCCAGCGCGGGACCGGCGTCCTCAGCGGGACGGCGCGCCGGGCCGACTCGGGAAAGACCTTCCGGATCGCCTTCCGGGCTGCGAACGGCGTCGGCCAGCCCGTCGTTCAGCACTTCACGCTGCGCATCGGCTGACCAGGGTCCGATCAGCTGCCCAGCGTGCGCTGCTCGACCTCGTCGCCGCGGCCGACCAGGATGACCGAGACCAGGTCAGGGCCGAACAGGCCGTGCCCGACCACGCCGGGCGTCGCTGCGAGGCGGGCGGCCAGCTCCGCCGGGTCGCCGAAGGCCGCCATGTAGTCGGCGATCACACCGCCGTCGGGGCTGAGCGGGCAGTCGCGCACGGTAACTCCGCCGAGCGTACGCAAGGTGGCGGGGAGGCCGAAGTTCAGCAGTTCGACCGGAACCGGGGGATGCAGGACCAGGGTCGGCTTGCTGGAGTCGGCGATGACCACGAAGCGGTCAGCAGCCGCGGCGACGATCTTCTCCCGGGTGTGGGCGCCGCCGCCGCCCTTGACCAGCCACCCGTCGGGTGCGACCTGGTCCGCGCCGTCGATCGCGATGTCCAGTTCGCTGATGGTGCTGAATGACTCGACCGACAGGCCGAGCCTGGCGGCGGCTTCCGCGGTCCGCTCCGACGTCGCCACGCAGCGGATCGACAGCTTCCTGCGCGCGAGCGCCGGCAGCAGGTAGCTGACGGTCGTCCCGGTGCCGAGGCCGACCTTCATGCCGTCTTCGACCAGCAGCGCGGCCGCCTCCGCGGCCACCTGCTTCTCCCGTTCAGTGCTCACAGTGCACCAGTCTTCCCGATCAGCCGTCCCATGGCACGATGTGTGGCATGCACACCAGCAACCACAGGTCCGGCTTGCTGCCAGACGACCATGTCATCGTCTTGTTCGGCGCGACCGGCGACCTGGCCAAGCGCAAGCTGCTCCCCGGGCTGTTTCACCTGGCCAAGTCCGGGTTGCTGCCCAAGGGCTGCCGGATCATCGGCTCCGCGCCAGCCAGGTTCGCGCTGACGGACGAGCAGTTCAGGGCGCACGCCAAGGCCGCCGTCGCGCAGTTCGGCCTGGCCAAGCCGACCGGTGCCGCGTGGCAGGATTTCGAGAGCAAGCTGAGTTTCGGTGCCGCGGACCCGGATGACCCGAAGCCCCTGGTCGAGGCGGTGCAGCAGGCGGAGCAGGCGCTCGGCGGCCACCCCCGCCGACTGTTTCACCTGGCTGTGCCGCCATCGGCGTTCACGTCGGTGATCTCGATACTGGGCCAGACCAAGCTGTCCGACAACTCGCGGGTCATCATCGAGAAGCCGTTCGGGACCGACCTGGAGTCCTGCCGGAACCTGGCCAAGGTGGTGCACTCGGTCTTCGACGAGTCGCAGGTGTTCCGCATCGACCACTTCCTCGGCAAGGAGTCCGTCGACAACATCCTGGCCCTGCGCTTCGCCAACGGCCTGTTCGAGCCGATCTGGAACCGCGACCACGTCTCCCACATCCAGATAGACGTCCCGGAGAAGATCAGCATCGAGGGCCGGTCCCAGTTCTTCGAGGGCACGGGCACCTTCAGGGACATGATCATCACGCACCTGTTCCAGGTGCTCGGCTTCGTGGCCATGGAGCCGCCAGGCAAGTTCAACGCCAAGTGCCTGCGGGACGAGAAATCCAAGGTCTTCGAGGCACTGCACCCGATCGACCTGTCCAGGGTGGTGCGCGGCCAGTACGAGGGGTACCGGGACGA
>JADGPC010000332.1 GCA_017882645.1 Streptosporangiales bacterium
AGGCCCCCTCGCTTGACCTGCGGCGGCAGCGGCAGGATCTGCTCCGCGCCGGTGCCGATAGTCCTGATCACCAGCTTGAAGTCGGCCGCGAGGTTGGACTGATCCGGGACGCAGCCCGGCTTCAGCAGCGGCTCGTCGGTGAACGCGAGCTTGCTCCCGTCGGGGCTGATCGCGGGCAGCTCCCCGGGCGCGATCGAGGTCGGGCTCCCGCCGCTGCTGCTGACCGACTCGATCTCGGACTTGCAGCCGGACCGGGCCGCGAAGTAGACGGAGGAGCCGTCCGGGCTGGCGCTCACCTCGTCGCCGACGACCCCGCCGGGGACCAGTGTCGCGATGATGCTGCCGTTCGCCGGGTCGAGCTTCACCAGGGCGCCCGCGGTGGTCACGGCCACGATTCCCGGCCTGGCCGACGTCGGCGGCGCGCTGCTCGACGAGACCACCACCGGCGCGCTGCTGGCGGGCCTGGTCACGGTCACCGTCGGCTGCGGGCTCGCGGTGCCGCTGCTGCACGCTGCGAGCAGGGCCAGGGCCGGCCCGAGAATCAGGGTCAGCCGGGCAGCGGAGCGAAGGGCAGCGGACATAGGTAACCTCACGCGAACAAGCGGGCCAGCGAATGGCTAACCGGGCATCCCGGCCGACCAGACCATGATGGTGGCAGGACCGGCCATCCGCCTGCAAGCCCGACCCGCTAAACCGACCCGCTAGACCGACACTGCCATCCGCCGCACGGCCTCGGCGATCAGCTCGGGCGAGGTGCCGATGTTCAACCGGGCGAAGCCCGTGCCCTGGTTGCCGAAATCCGGCCCCGGGCTGAGCGCCACCTTCCCGCGGTCAAGGAAGGCCGCCGCCGGGTCGTCGCCCAGTCCCAGGTCCCGGCAGTCCAGCCAGGCCAGGAAGGTCGCCGAACCGGGAACGTAGCCGACCTCGGGCAGCTGCTCGCGCAGCAGGCGGCCGAGCAGCGCGCGGTTCTCGTCGATCTGCGCGACCACGGCATCGAGCCACGGCACCGACTCGCTGAACGCCGCGACGGAACCGAGCAGGCCGAGATGCGAGCACAGCAGCGCCTCCCAGCGCTCGGCCAGCACGGCCGCGCTCTGGTCCGAGCCAGCCACCGCGATGCCGCACTTCAGGCCAGCGATGTTCCAGCCCTTCGAGGCCGAGCTGAAGACGTAGGCCCGCTCGGCCATCGGGTGATCGACCGAACCGAATGGCACGAACTTGGCATCGGGCATGACCAGCGGCGCGTGGATCTCGTCGACCAGCAGCACCACGTCGTGCCGCTGGCACAGGTCGGCGATGGCCTGCAGCTGATCGCGGGTCCAGACCTTGCCGATCGGATTATGCGGGCTGCAGAGCAGGTAGGCGCTGACACCGGGATCCGCCAGCGCGCTGTCCAGCGCCGCCAGGTCAAGGTCGTAGCTGCCGTCCTCGCAGCGGCGCAGCGGCGCCTCCACGACCCGCCGGCCGATGAAGCCAAGCCGGAAGAAGAACGGCCCGTAGACCGGCGGGCTGATCACCACGCCCGAGCCGTGCGGCGTGGTGGCCAGCAGCACCTCGACGATCCCGGTCATCACGTCGGGAACGGCGAACACCCAGTCCGCCCGCGGGGCCCAGCCGAGCCGGCTGACGGCGAACGACGCGAACGCCTCGCCCAGCTCCCCGAGGTGCGGATAGCCGGTGTCGCCGATGGCCAGCGCGGCCCGCACCGCGGCGCTGATCGGCTCGGCGACCGTGAAGTCCATCTCGGCCACGAAAGCGGGCAGCACGTCAGGCGGGTACGTGCGCCACTTATGGCTCTTCCGCTGGGAGAGCTCGTCGAGCGAGCAGTCTCCGAGAACATGCGAGGTTGCGGGGATGTGGTCCATCAACGGATGTTAGCTCCCGTCGGCTCCGGCCTCTGCTCGCGATCCCCGACTGGCCCCGGCTGGGTGCTCGACCAGGGCGATCACCCGGCTGGCCATGAACCTGGCCGTCCTGACCGCGGTGCCGCTGCGGGTCAGCTCGCTCACCTCGACCAGGCCGCGCCGGTTGACGATCTCGACCCGGCGGCCCGCGCGGGTGGCCTGCACGTCGTAGGTCTTCGTGACGTCACCGGCGTCCACCACGATCTCGACGCGATCCCCCTTCATGCCGTCTAAATACCCCGAACCCACCCCGGTACGCCGTTCAGCGGCGCCTGGAGCGGCTCATTCGCACCGGCAGGTCGATGTCACCGCCCAGGTACCGCTCGACCGACGGGCCTACGGTCGCCGCCAGCTCGTCCACGCTCGCCCCGGCGACGGCCGGCAGGCCGAGCACCAGCCTGGTCAGCGCCAGGCCGAGCATCTGGGTGGCCACCATCGCCGCCCGGTACTCGGCTTCCGCCGGACTCCACTGCCGGCCTAGCCCGGCGACCCGCGCGACGGTACCGAGAATCGAGTCGGAGATGAACTCGCGCAGCATGACCGACGCCTGCTCGCTGGTGACCGCCGACCTGAGCAGCCCGAGGAACGTCTCCTTCAGCTCGTCGGACTCCCATAGCCGCAGCGCCGTCCTGACCAGGTGCGCGCCGAAGCCGGGCCCGACGGCCGCGCCGTCGGGCCCGCCGCCTGCCGTCCCGGCTGCCGTCAGCGCGGCGGTCAGCACCTCGCTCGGCACGACCGGCAGCCGCATCGCGGCGGCGAACAGGGCTTCCTTGGTGCCGTAGTAGTGATGGACCAGCGCCGGATCCACCTGCGCGGCGGCCGCGATCCCGCGGATCGTCGCGCCGTGGTAGCCATGCTCGGCGAACTGCGCCCTGGCCGCCTCGCCGATGGCCTCCCTCGTCCCGCTGTCGCCGGGCGGCCGGCCGGCCGCCCGCCGGGTGGCCGTCATGCCGCCGCGCCCGGTGCTGGCACCTGCTGGCTGAGCTCGAAGAAGCGCTCTTCCAGGCTCGCGGGCGCCTGCCGCACCACCGCGGGCAGATCCCCGAGCGCCCGCCGGACGTCGGCGGGCTCGGCGCCGGGCACCCGCAGCC
>JADGPC010000333.1 GCA_017882645.1 Streptosporangiales bacterium
TCGTCGAGCAGATGGCGGCCAAGACGGTCGGCGACCCCATGCTCGACAGCACCGATGTCGGCCCGCTCGCCTCCGAGCAGCAGCGCGACGACGTCGAGAAGCTCGTCGCGGACGCGGTGGCCAAGGGTGCGAGGGTGCTGTGCGGCGCCGCCGCGCCCGACCGGCCGGGTTACTACTACCCGCCGACGGTGCTGACCGGCATCACGCCCGACATGCGCGTCCATCGCGAGGAGGTCTTCGGCCCGGTCGCCACCCTGTACCGGGTGGCCGGCCTCGACGAGGCGACTGAGCTGGCGAACGGCACCGACTTCGGGCTCGGAGCGAACGCCTGGACGAACGACAGCGCCGAGCAGGACCACTTCATCAGCGAGCTCGCGGCCGGGATGGTCTTCGTTAACGGCAACGTCACGTCCTACCCGCAGCTGCCGTTCGGCGGCGTCAGGACCTCTGGTCATGGGCGGGAGCTCTCCTTCCACGGCATCCGCGAGTTCTGCAACACCAAAACCGTCTGGGTCAACTAGCCAGCGCCGCTGGCTGGCTGCGGTCGTAGCGGGCGCGGGCCCACAGGTAGCCGGCGACGGCGATGCCGACGCACCAGGCCACGGCGAGGATGGCGTTGTGCCCGATCGGACCGCCGGTCAGCAGGCCGCGCAGGGTCTCGATCACCGGCGTGAACGGCTGGTTCTCGGCGAACCAGCGGACCCCGGCGGGCATCGAGCCCGCGGGCACGAAGGCGCTGCTGACGAACGGCAGCACGACGATCAGCAGCGACATGCTGTTCGCGCCCGCCGGCGTCTTGGCCACCAGCCCGAAAGCCACGGTCAGCCAGGTGAGGGCCACGGTCAGCAGTGCGAACAGGCCGATCACCGCGACCCAGCCGAGCGGGGTGGCGGTCGGCCGGAACCCGAGCCCGAAGGCCACGGCGACGACCAGCGCGCCGCTGATCAGGGTCCGGATTCCGCTGCCGATGACCTGGCCGGTCAGCACGGACGTCCGGGTGATGGCCATGGTGCGGAACCGGGCGATGATGCCCTCGGTCATGTCGGTGGACACATTCACCGCGGTCGTCTCGGCGCTGGCGCACGCGGTCATCAGGATGATCCCGGGCGTGAGGTAGTCGATGTAGGTGGCGCCGCCGGAGATGGCCGTCCCGAGGCCCGCGCGGAGCGCATTGCCGAACACGCCGGCGAACAGCAGCAGGAACAGGACCGGCACGACGATGCTGCTGATGCTCATCATCGGGAAGCGCAGGGCGTGCCGGAGGTCACGGCGCATCATGGTGGCCGAGTCGCGGAACGAGTAGGCGAGAGTGCTCATCGAGGGGAGTCCTGTCCGTGCCGGGGGCTGGCAGTGAGGGCGAGGAAGACGTCGTCGAGATCGGGCGTGTGCAGCGTGACGCGCTCGGCGGCGAGGGCGTGCCGGTCGAGCCGCTCGAGCAGGGCCAGCAGGGATCGGGGGCTGTCGTCGGTCGGGACGCGGAGCGTGAGCGTGCCGTCGTCGCGCGCGGCCTCCCCGATGGCCTGCGCGGCGCGGTCCAGGCCGGCCAGATCGCCGAAGTACAGCTGGGCATGACCGCCGGGGATGCGGCGCTTGAGCTCGTCGGGCGTACCCTCGGCGACCAGGTGACCGTCGTCCAGGACGGCGATGCGGTCGGCGAGCTGATCGGCCTCCTCGAGGTACTGGGTGGTCAGCAGGATGGTGATCCCGGCGGCGACGAGCTCGCGGATGATCTGCCACATGTCGCGGCGGCTGCGCGGATCCAGGCCGGTCGTCGGCTCGTCGAGGAAGATGATCCGCGGGCTGCCGATGAGCGTCATGGCCAGGTCCAGCCGGCGCCGCATGCCGCCCGAGTACGTGGCCGCCATCTGCCTGGCCGCTCCGGACAGGCCGAACCGGTCGAGCAGCTCGCTGGCCCGGCGCCGGCCCTGCAGCCGGTCCAGATGGTGCAGGTCCGCCATCAGCCGCAGGTTCTCCTCACCGGTGAGCAGGTTGTCGACGGCCGAGAACTGGCCGGTGACGCCGATCGCGGCGCGGACCGCCTCGGGCTCGCGGGCGACGTCGAAGCCGGCGACCTCGGCCTCGCCGCCGTCGGCTCGCAGCAGCGTCGACAGGATCTGCACGGTCGTCGTCTTGCCTGCGCCGTTGGGGCCGAGCAGCGCGAACACCGTGCCTTCGCCGACATCCAGATCGATGCCGTCGAGTACCACCTTGTCGCCGAATGACTTGCGCAGTCCGGTGGACCGGAGCGCGGACCGGAGCGTTGTGACGCTCATGCCGTGTCCTTCCTGGTGCTGGTTGCGGCGCTGGTGCTGGCCGCGGCCGAACGGGCGACCGTGATGTCGCCGAAGGAGGTGTAAGCGCGCACGTCGGCGGCCTCCTGTCCGGGCTGCGGACGGTCGGCGGCGTCGAGATCGCTGCGGACGTGGCCGAATCGGGTGTGCAGGTCCAGCCAGGCAGCCACGCCGTGGCCGATCCCGACCTCGACCGCGCCGAAGGCCGTCTCGGCGACGACCGTTCCGCCGGCCACGTCGCGCAGCCGGATGTCGCCCTTCGCGGTCTTGGCCGCGACCGCCGCCCGGGACGTGCCGATGGCGATGCTCCCGCTGGCCGCCCTGACCCGCGCGTCCCCGGTGACGCTGCCCACCGACGTATCACCGCTGGAGTTCTTGATGACCGCGGTGCCGTCGACGGCGCCGATCCGCACCGCGCCCGTTCCGGTCGTGACCTCCGCGTGGCCGAGCGCCCGCTCCAGCCAGACGTCGCCGGCCCCGGTCCTGATGTGCACGGGCCCGGCCTCGTCGAGGCTGATGTCGCCGGCGCTGGTCTTGTACCGGCACTCCCCCAGCCGGCCGCTGCAGCGCAGCGCGGCCACCGACGCCTCACCAGTCAGGTGCGAGCCCGCCGGCAGCTCGATCTGCACGTCGATCGACTCGCCGCCGCCGCGGATCGTGTACTGCCGCCAGTTCTTCGGCGCCTTGACGACCAGCCGGCCGGCCGCGTACTCGACCCGGGTCTGCCCGGCGGCGGTCACGTCGGACTCCTTGGCCGGATCGCTCGGGCGCACCTCGATGACGGTGTCCGTGCGGTCACCGGCCGCGATCTGGATGTCACCGACGCCGATCTCGATGCTGACGGAGATGGGTTCTGGGGTGTCGAACACAGGCATGGCGCCTCCTGGAGCCGGCGGGTGCTCCCGCCGATGGGTGTGTGCAGGTGTCTAGTTGCCGGGGTTCCTAGCGGACCCAGCCCGTGTAGCGCTGAGCGCCCGAGGCGGCGCGCCGCCCGCGGCCGCGGCCGGGATCGGCTCGCTCGATACAGGTGGCGGCGGCCCGGACCAGCCAGGCGTTGACGGACAGCCCGTCCCGGCTGGCCGCGTCCTCGACCCGGGCTTTCAGGTGATCGGGCATCCGCAGGTTGATCCGCGACATCGCGGCGTCGTCGCGGTCGGCGGTATCGCCGGCCGGGGCCCAGCCGTCCGGTCCCTCGTCCGCCTCATCACCGCCTGACGGCGGCCCGGCCGGCGGCGGCGTCACGACGAACTCGGGATCGCGGCCGCGCAGGCGCAGCTCGACCGAGCCGGGCGCCAGCTCGATGGTGATCTCCTCGGCCGCCACCGCCAGCACGTCCTGCAGCGTCAGCCGGACGGATGACTCGAGCGGCGCGAACAGGCGCCCGGCCAGCGCGCGGGCTTCCTCGCCGCCCGCCTCCGCGGTTACCTCGAGCTGGCGCTGGATGTTCGCTACGTACGGCTGCAAGTCCATGGCACCATTGTGGCACCACTATGGCATCACGTCAACACAACTGTGTGCCAGAGGGCGCCGTCCAGCGTGCCAGAGTTATGCCAAACAGGCCGCTAGGCGCGGCGCTGCACGTCCCGGCGCGTGATGGCCAGGTAGCCGACCCCGATCACGATCAGGGCGGTCAGGGCGGACGCCACCTTCCCGTCGCCCAGGCCAAGACCGCCCAGGATCTTCGGCTTGCCCAGCCAGTCGGCGGCGGACGCGCCGAGCGGGCGGGTGAGCACGTAAGCGCACCAGAAGGACAGGATCGGATTCCACCGCAGCCACCGGTAGCCGAGTGCGGGAATCAGGATCGCGATGGCGAACAGGATCGCCGAGTGCAGGTAGCCGAGGTGCAGGGTCACCGCCGTCAGGTCGCCCACGGCCGTCCCCATCGCGAAGGTGGCCACGACCGCCGCCCAGTAGAACAGCTCCCGGCGCGTCGTGTCGATGGTGTGGATCGACAGCGTCCGCTCGGTCCACTGCCAGGTCACGAACACCGCGGCCAGCGCCAGCCCGTACAGCGCCGACGAGACCGCGTACGGCACGCCGAAGCCGACGTGCAGGACGTCGGCCGCCATCGTGCCGAAGACGCCGACCCCGACCACCGCCAGCCAGTACGACCAGGCAACGTACCGCCGCATCACCAGCTGCAGCGACAGCGCCGCGACGAACCCGATGAATCCGATGCCGACCGCGACGACCGGGTTCATGATGTGGACCATGAAGTCCGACGTCGACTCGCCCATCGCCGTCGACAGCGCCTTGATGATCCAGAAGTAAGCGGTGATCTCAGGAACCCGAAGTGCCCCGCGGGTGACGGCTGATGGCGGCAGAAGACTGGCTCTCGCCGGGGCGGCATGACGCCCGGCGGGCCTGGCGGATATCTGGTCCACGTCGGCTCCGTCGTGCAATGCGGTCAGGTTAGGTGCTGGATCAGTCGGGAGCTCGTCAGGTTACTCAACGATCGAGCGGCCCGGGGGGTGCCAGATCATCGTGGTTGTCCGCGGGCGGGTAGCCGACCGGCGCGCGGGTAGTGTGTGGGCTTATGTCGGCGCTACTCATCGGCGATCTGCTGGCCGCCCGGTACCGGCTGGAGAGCCGGATCGCCGCCGGCGGCATGGGCGAGGTATGGCGCGCCGCGGATCTCGTGCTCGACCGGCCGGTGGCGGTCAAGCTGCTGCCGGCCGGGTACGCCCAGCATCCGGAGACCCTGGCCAGGTTCCGCGCCGAGGCCCGGCACGCCGCCGCGGTGTCCCATCCCGGGATCGCGCAGGTCTACGACTACGGGGACGCCAGCGAGGGCCAGCCGCCTTTCCTCGTCATGGAACTGGTGGACGGCCGGCCGCTGAGTCAGTTGCTGGCGGCCGGGCCGCTCGGTCCGGGTCGGACCCTTGATCTCGTCACCCAGGTCGCCGCGGGTCTGGCGGCGGCGCACGCAACCGGCCTGGTGCACCGGGACATCAAGCCAGGCAACCTGCTCGTCAGCGCGAGCGGCGCGGTGAAGATCACTGACTTCGGGATCGCCTACGCGGCCGGCTCGGCCCCGCTGACCAGGACCGGGACCGTCATCGGCACTCCCGCGTACATGGCCCCCGAGCGCCTCGCCGGCGTGGTCGCGGGTCCCGCGAGCGACCTGTACGCGCTGGGCATCGTGGCCTACGAGTGCCTGGCCGGAGCGGTCCCGTTCGCCGGAACCGCGCTCGAGGTGGCTCTGGCCCACCAGCACCAGCCCTTGCCGCCGCTGCCGCCTGACGTGCCGCGGGAGGTCGCGGCCCTGGTCGCCGATCTCACGGCCAGGGATCCGGCAGACCGCCCGGCCAGTGCCGCCGACGTCGCGGCCCGGGCCGTGTGGCTGCATGACAGCCTGAGCGCTGACCCGGGTCTGCACCCGGACGGCCGGCTGGTCCCGGCCGGATGCGCCGATGATCTCAGCCCGACGCTGCGGACCGACATCTCGCCGTCAACCCTGGCCGAGGGAAAAGTCCCGGCGGACGGGACGGACCCGGGCTGGCCGGGTCGTTCCGGCCCGCGATGGGCGCCGATGCCGGGCGGCCGGAACGCGCGCACCCCGGCGACCGGCCGGCGCGCCAGGGAACTAGCGGCGGTCGCCATCGCGCTAGCAGCCGGCCTGGCTTGCTGGCTGCTCATTGCCAGGTCCGCCGCGGCACCGCAGCGCCCGGCACCGGGGCCGTCAGCGAGCAGGCCGGCGGCCGGCCACTTCGTCCGGGTGAACGACGCCGGCCTCACGGGCCGGCCGGCCAGGGCTGTGGCCCGGCTGCTGCGCCACAGCGGCCTGCTGGTCACCGTGACCTGGCAGCCTGCTCGGGACACCGCCCCGGGGACGGTGCTACGCGTCTATCCCGCCGGGCGGGTCCTGGCCGGCTCGCCGGTGACGGTGGTCGCGGCCAGGTTCTCCGGCCGCGATCATGGCCGCGGTCGCGATCACGGCCACAGCCACGTTCATGACGAGGGGAACGGCAACGGCCAAGGCCGGGACTGACTTACTGCACCTTTGCTCGCCGCAAAAGCCGCAAACAGGCGGTGATCATGACTGAAAGGTGCTGGATGTCAGCGGCAGCCGCCGCAGCAACGTGTGATCAGTTTCCGGGCCGGGGCCCGAGGCCGGCCTTGCGCACCAGGTGCGGCCACAGCCGGGGCAGCAGCTCGGCCTGGACGGCCCGCCAGGACTCGATCTCGCCGTCGTCCATCGCCCTGACCGTGCCGCAGGGCCTCGCGGCCAGCCAGGCCTCGCAGGCGGCGGCCAGCAGCCACATCCTGGTGACCGCCTGCTCGGGGGTGGTCCCGCAGGTGATCGCGCCGTTTCCGCGCAACAGCAGCGCGTCGGACCGGCCGAGCGTCCTGGCGGCGTCATCAGCAAGCCCGGCTGAGCGCAGGAGCCTGGCCCCGTCGTGGACCGGGACCACGCCCGGGCCGAGCCAGCACGCCTGGCCGTACACCGGCGGCAGGTCGGACGTCAACGCGCTGACGGCGAAGGCGGCGGGCGGCTGGGCCCTGGCGATGGCCGCCACGTCGGGCCGGGCGGCGTAGACGCGCAGATGAGCCCAGGCCTCGGCGGGCGCTCCCGGCGGCAGCCCGCCCGTCGCCAGGTCAACCTCGATCAGGTCAGCGACGCCGACCGTGGCCAGGTCCGCGGCGGGCGTGATGATCATCCGGCCCGCGATCCGCCGCGAAACATGACCGAATGCGCTGACCAGGCCAAGTCCGGACAGAACCTGGCTAGCGTGTACGACTGCGGCTTGCGAATCCGGATCCACCGACTAAACTGTATGCAGTTTGCCGGGAA
>JADGPC010000334.1 GCA_017882645.1 Streptosporangiales bacterium
AGGTCGAGCACCAGCAGGACGAGCGTCACGGTAATCGAGATGTGCGGGACGAAGTTGCCGCGGCTCTCCTGGCCGATCGAGCCAAGCGCCAAGATGGCGTAGACGAAGGTGCCGACGAACGTGCCGAGCGTCACCTGGGTACCCGGATCGCGGATGAAGTTGCGCAGCATCCGCGGGCCGAACTGGGTGGAGGTCAGCGTTAGCGCGACGATCACGATGGAGAAGACGACCCCGACCACGGTGATGATGGCGGCGGCGACGGTCGTGAGGATCTGCCTGGCCGCGTCAGGCGAGCCGCTCAGCGCCCAGGACGGGATGCGGAAGTCGCCGTTGAACGCCGCGCGGTCGAGCGAGTAGGTGATGACGAACAAGACGATGGCGGCGAGGACCTCGATCAGCGGCACGAACCATAGGTTGGTGCGCAGTTCCTCGCGCAGCGACTCGCGGTCGAGCCTGGGCCAGCGGACCGCAGCGCGCATGGTGAGACTCCCGCCCTCGTCCTATGCCGACCAGGCTTCCCGGCTCACCCTGTGCTCATCCTAACAAGATCGTTAACCGCGCCGGACCGCGCCGCGGCCGGCTGATCCGCTAGCCCACGCACGCCGGGCCAAGCAGCTGCTTCAGGTCAGCGACCAGGGACGGCGACGGCCGAACCCGGAGCTTGTCGTCGAGCTTCAGCACCTTGGCCCGGTTACCGCTGACCAGCCGCAGGTGCACCTCCTGCGGCCCCTGGTGGGTGCGCAGGACTTCCCGCAGCCGGTCGACGACCGGCGGCACGCAGCGGGCCTCGAGGATTGACACTACGAAAGGGCCGGAATCACCGGTGGGCAAGTCGGCCGGCTTCAGCTCCATCGCGACGAGCTTGGGCACCTCTTCTCGCCGGTCGAGCCTGCCCCGCACGAGCACGATGGCGTCCTCGACCACGAGGTGCATGCACGCCTGGTAGGTCGCGGGGAAGAACAGCACCTCGATCGCGCCTTCGAGGTCTTCCAGCGTCGCCGCTGCCCACGGACTGCCCTGCCTGGTCACCTTGCGGGTGACCCCGGACAGGATTCCCCCGAGGGTGACGATCTGACCGTCAGAGCGGTCACCGCGCCCGGTTCGCTGCGGCTCGTCGGCGGATCCGAGCAGTTGCACGACGGAGCAGTCTGTCTCGGCGGCCAGCACGTGCTCGAGGCCGAGCAGCGGGTGATCGGAGACATACAGGCCGAGCATCTCCCGCTCGAAGCCGAGCAGCGTGGACTTGTCCCACTCCCCGTCCGGTACCGGCACATCGAACGTCGCCGCGTTGTCCTCGTCGTCGCCGAACAGGGAGTCCTGGCCGATGGCCTCATTGCGCTTCACGTCGATCACGGAATCGATCGCCTGCTCGTGGATCATCAGCATGCCCCGGCGCGGGCTGCCGAGCGTGTCGAACGCCCCCGCCTTGATCAGCGACTCGATCACACGCTTGTTGCAGACATTGACCGGGACCTTGCGCAGGAAGTCGGAGAAGCTGGTGTAGCTGCCCTTAGCGGTCCGCGCGGTGACGATGGACTCGACCACGGCCGCCCCGACGTTGCGCACCGCGGCCATGCCGAACCTGATATCGGTGTCCACGGGCGTGAAGAGAGCGGTCGACGAGTTCACGTCGGGCGGCAGGACCTTGATCCCCATCCGGCGGCACTCGCTGAGATACAGCGCGGACTTGTCCTTGTCGCCCGCCACCGAGGTCAGCAGTGCGGCCATGTACTCGGCCGGGAAATTCGCCTTGAGGTAGGCCGTCCAGTAGGCGACCAGGCCGTAGCTGGCGGTGTGCGCCTTGTTAAAGGCGTAATCGGAAAATGGTACGAGAATATCCCATATTGCCTTAATGGCGCCTTCGGAGTAGCCGTTGGCTCGCATCCCGGCTGCGAACGGCTCGAACTCGGCGTCCAGGATCTCCTTCTTCTTCTTGCCCATGGCCTTGCGCAGCAGGTCCGCCTTGCCCACCGAGTACCCGGCCAGCTTCTGCGCGATGAGCAGCACCTGCTCCTGATAGACGATCAGGCCGTAGGTGTCGTCCAGGATGTCGGCCAGCGGCTCGGCCAGCTCCGGGTGGATCGGCACGACCGGCTTTCGCCCGGTCTTGCGGTCCGCGTAGTCGTTGTGCGCGTTGGCGCCCATCGGGCCCGGCCGGTACAGCGCGTTGACGGCGGAGATGTCATCGAACCGGTCAGGCCGCATAGACCGCAGCAGCGCCCGCATCGGCCCGCCCTCGAGCTGGAACACCCCGAGCGTGTCGCCGCGGGCGAGCAGGTCATAGGCGGCCTTGTCGTCCAGGAGCAGGGTCTCCAGGTCGATCGTGACACCCCGGTTCGCCTGGATCCCGGCCAGTGCGTCGTCCAGGATGGTCAGGTTCCGCAGGCCGAGGAAGTCCATCTTCAGCAGCCCGAGGTCCTCGCAGCTCGGGTAGTCGAACTGGGTGATGATCGCGCCGTCGGCCTGCCGCTTCCAGATCGGCACGTGATCGAGCAGCGGCTCCTTGCTCATGATCACGCCGGCCGCGTGCACGCCTGCCTGGCGGATCAGGCCCTCCAGCCCGCGGGCCGTATCCAGCACCTGCTTGACCTCGGGCTCGGCCTCGTACAGGGCCCGGATCTCACCCGCCTCGCCGTAGCGTGGATGGTCGGCGTCGAAGAGCCCGGACAGCGGTATGTCCTTGCCCATCACCGCGGGCGGGAACGCCTTGGTGATCCGGTCGCCGAGCGCGTACGGGAAGCCGAGTACCCGGGCCGAGTCCTTCACCGCGGCCTTGGCCTTGATCGTGCCGTAGGTGATGATCTGGGCGACCCGGTCCTCGCCGTACTTCTCGGTCACGTACCGGATCACGTCGCCGCGCCGGCGCTCGTCGAAGTCGATGTCGATGTCCGGCATGGACACGCGCTCGGGGTTGAGGAACCGCTCGAACATCAGGCCGAACGCGATCGGGTCCAGGTCCGTGATGCCCATCGCGAACGAGACGATCGACCCGGCGGCCGAGCCGCGGCCCGGGCCGACCCGGATCCCGTTCCGCTTGGCCCACATGATGAAGTCCGCGACGACCAGGAAGTAGCCGCAGAACCCCATCTGCTCGATGATGCCCATCTCGTACTCGGCCCGCTCGCGCCGCGCGTCGTCGTAGCCGCCGGGGAACCTGCGGTCCATCCCGGCCCAGACTTCCTTGCGGAACCAGGTCAGCTCCGTCTCCCCCTCCGGCAGCGGGAAGTCAGGCATCAAGTTCGCTTTGCTGAATGCCACCTCGGAGCGCTCCGCGATCAGGAGCGTGCTGTCGCATCCCGACTGCCAGACGTCGTCCTCACTGATCGCCCGCATCTCGGCCGGGGACTTGATGTAGTAGGCGTTCCCCTCGAACTTGAAGCGCTTCGGGTCGGCCATGTTGGTGCCGGTCTGCACGCACAGCAGCACCTCGTGCGCCTGCGCGCCGCCCGGGGTCACGTAGTGCGAGTCGTTAGTGACCACGAACGGCAGCCCGAGGTCGCGGGCGATGCGCAGCTGGCCGTCCCTGATCCGCTGCTCGATCTCCAGGTCGTGCGCCATCAGCTCGACGAAGTAGTTGTCCGCGCCGAAGATGTCGCGGTACGTCGCGGCCGCCTCCAGCGCCAGGTCGTACTGGCCGAGCCTGAGCCTGGTCGCCACCTCGCCGCCCGGGCACCCGGTCGTCGCGATCAGCCCCTTGCCGTAGCGGCCGAGCAGTTCCCTGTCCATCCTGGGCTGGCGGAAGTAGCCCTCGATCGAGGCCAGCGAGGACAGCCGGAACAAGTTGTGCATGCCCTCGGTGGTCTCGGCGAGCAGCGTCATGTGCGTGTACGCGCCCGCGCCAGAGACGTCGTCATCCCGCTGGGACGGCGTGCCCCACCGCACCGGCTGCTTGAGCCCGCGGTGCTCGGGCGCCACGTAGGCCTCGGTGCCGATGATCGGCTTGATCCCGGCCTTGGCCGCCTTCCGGTAGAAGTCGTAGGCACCGTAGACGTTGCCGTGGTCGGTCATGGCGATCGCGGTCATCCCGGCCTGCCCGCAGGTCTCGAACAGGCCGTCGAGCCGGGCAGCGCCGTCGAGCATCGAGTACTCGGTATGCACGTGCAGGTGGGCGAACCCGCCGTCACGTCCGCGAGCCGCGCTGCCAGCCGGATCTGCCGCCATGAAGTACCGCCTCCTCCAGGCATGCCGCTGGCAAGCCAGCGCCGGGGTCGGTTCGACCCTAACTCACCCCAACCGACCCGGGCGTCTGGACGCGCCAGACGCTCAGCGCGTAGCTGCGAGAGCGCCTCAGGACTCGGCGGCGAGCAGTTCGAGCGAGGCCGTCAGATCGGCAGGGTAGCCGCTGGTGAACTCCACCCAGCGCCCGTCGTCGGGATGCGCGAAGCCGAGCCTGACCGCGTGCAGCCACTGCCTGGCCATGCCGAGCCTGGCCGCGAGAACGGGATCAGCACCGTACAGCCGGTCACCAACGCACGGATGCCTGACCGCCGCCATGTGCACGCGGATCTGGTGCGTCCGGCCCGTCTCGAGCTTGATCTCGGTCAGGCTCGCGGCCCGGAACGCCTCGAGCGTGTCGTAGTGGGTGACCGACGGCCGGCCGTCAGCTATCACGGCGAACCTGCCGTCCCCCGACGGATGCCTCGCGATCGGCGCGTCGATGGTCCCGCGCAGCGGGTCGGGGTGCCCCTGCACCAGCGCGTGGTACCGCTTATCTACCTCGCGGTCCCTGAATGCCTGCTTCAGCACGCTGTAGGCGTGCTCGCTCTTGGCGACGGCCATCAGCCCCGTGGTGTTGGCGTCGAGCCGGTGCACGATCCCCTGCCGCTCGGCCGCCCCGCTAGTGGCGATCTGATGACCGCCGGCGAGCAGGCCCTGCAGCACGGTCGGTCCAGTCCAGCCAGGAGTCGGGTGAGCGGCGACCCCGGCCGGCTTGTCGACGACCACGATGTCGGCGTCCTCGTAGACGACGCTCAGGCCGGGCACGGCCTCCGGCCGCGGCGCTGCCGGAGCCGTCTCGACCGGCGGCAGCGTGACGTCCAGCCACTCCCCGGCCGGCACCCGGTCCGACTTGCCCGCCGGCCGGCCGCCCACGAGCACGCCGCCAGC
>JADGPC010000335.1 GCA_017882645.1 Streptosporangiales bacterium
GCCGGTCCAGGCCTGCTCGCTCAGCATCCGCTCAAGCTCGCGCTCCTCGGCCGGCAGGTCGACGTTGGCCACGCAGGCGACCAGGTGCGCGGCGACGGTCCCGGGGCCGGCCCGCTGGCTCCCGGCCCGCTGGCTCCCGGCCTGCTCGAGCCCGGCCAGCCGGACGGCCGATCGGATCAGCTCCTCGATGACGCCGACGGTCTGCGGGCCGAGCCTGACGGGCATGCCGGGGCCGCGGACCAGCGCGAGCAGGGTTCCGTCCTGTGCCACGAGGGCCACGTCGGTCTTGCTGTTCCCGCCGTCGATCGCGAGAGCAGCGGGAAGAACCTCGCTCACCGGCCGCTCGCCCAGGGCAGGTACGCCGCGTTCTCGGCCAGCAGCAGATCGGTCAGCGTCTCGGCCTGGTCGTACTGCCCGATCAGGGGATGGGCCAGCATCGCCTCGACCACCCGGTCCCGCCCGCCCAGCGTGGCGGCCTGCACGGCCAGTTCCTCATAGCCGGACACATGCCCGGTCAGCCCGCGCATCAGCTGGTTGAGCGGGGCGAAGCCGACGGGCACGGCGCCGTGCCTGCCGATCACCGACGGGACCTCGATGACCGCGTCGTCGGGCAGGAACGGCATGGTGCCGTTGTTGCGCACGTTCACGACCTGGGTATCGCCCGTGTCGTTGACCAGCGAGGCGAGCAGCGCGACCGCCGCCTCGGAGTAGAACGCGCCGCCGCGCTGGCCGAGCAGTTCGGGCTTGCGGTCGAGCGCGGGGTCCGCGTACATCGTCAGCAGTTCCCGCTCGATCTGGGCGACCTGCTCGGCCCGGGTCGGGCTGGTGCGCTGCTCGGCGGCGACCTGGTCATGCGCGTAGAAGTAGCGCAGGTAGTACGACGGAATCGAGTGGGTCAGCTCGAGAACGGACAGCGGCAGCTCGATCAGGTCGGCCAGGTCCCTGCCGTGCCGCGCGATCAGGTCCGGCAGCACGTCGGCGCCGTCGAGCAGGACGGCGCGCTCCCAGGTCAGGTGATTGAGCCCGACGTGTTCCAGGCTGACCCGCTCCGGCTCGACACCGAGCATGCCGGCGAAGATCCGCTGGAACCCGATCGCAACATTGCACAGGCCGATGGCCCGGTGCCCGGCGTCGAGCAGCGCTCGGGTGACGATTCCGACCGGGTTGGTGAAGTCGATCAGCCAGGCGTCTGCGGATGCGCGGGCGCGGACCCGTTCCGCTATATCCAGGACAACCGGCACGGTCCGCAGTGCCTTGGCGAACCCGCCGGCCCCGGTCGTCTCCTGGCCGATGCAGCCGCACTTGTGCGGCCAGGTCTCGTCCCGGTGCCGGGCCGCCTGGCCGCCGATCCGGAGCTGCAGCAGGACCGCGCCCGCGCCGTCCAGCCCGTCGTCGAGGTCGGAGGTCCAGCGCACGGTGGCCGGGTGCCCGTAGGCGCGCATGATCCGGGCGGAGAACGGTCCCACCACCGAGAGCCGGGCCTGGTCCGGGTCGACCAGGACGATCTCGGAGATCGCGACCTGGCCGGCCAGCCTGGCGAATCCGTCGATGAGCTCGGGTGTATAGGTCGAGCCACCGCCGACCACAGCTACCTTCATCAGAATGCCTCCACTTCCGCGCCGGACTGCGCCACGTGGCAGGCGACCTCGTGGCCGGCAGCGACTGGATTCAGGACGGGGGTGACGGTCTGGCAGGTCTCCATCGCCAGCGGGCAGCGCCCCCGGAACCGGCAGCCTGGCGTCGGGTCGATCACCTTAGGCGGCTCACCGCGATCGGTCTCCGCGCTGACGCCGAGCGGGGCGCGAGGGTCGGGTACGGCCGACAGCAGTAGCTGGGTGTACGGATGCTTCGGGTGGGCCAGGACCTCTTCGATGGGGCCCGACTCGGCGATCTGGGCGGCGTACATGATGACCAGCCGGTCGGCCACGTAACGGGCACTGGCCAGGTCGTGCGTGATGTAGAGGATGGACACGCCTGCGGCGTCGCGCAGTTCGGCCATCAGGTTCAGCAGGCCGATCCTGATCGACACGTCGAGCATGGAGACCGGCTCATCGGCCAGGATCAGCTTCGGCCGGGTCGCGAGCGCCTGGGCGAATCCGACCCGCTGGCGCTGGCCGCCGCTCAGCTCGTGCGGGTAGCGCTGGATTACGTCCGCGGCCGGCGCCAGGCCGACCACGTCGAACACCCGCAGCATCTCGTCCTGGCGCTGCTGCTTGGACAGGTCGGGCCGGTGCAGCTTCAGGCTGCGCTGGACCCCGTGCGAGACACGGAAGACCGGGTTGATCGAGGCGAACGGGTCCTGGAAGACCATCGGCACGAGCCCGCTGTACCGCAGCCGGTCCGCCCGGGACCTGATCGAGGACAGCGGCTTGCCCTCGAAGTAGATGTGGCCGCTGGTGGGCCTGTAGATCTGGGCCAGCAGGCGCGCGATCGTGGACTTCCCGCTGCCGCTCTCGCCGGCCAGCGCCACGATCTGCCGCTCCCCGACCGCCAGGTCCACGTCGTCGACGGCGTGCAGGGTCCGCTGGGAAAGCGTATTGCCGATCTTGAAGTGCTTGGTCAGGCCCTCGGCGCGCAGCAGTGCGGCGGAGCCGGAACCCGGCTCGGGAACAGCCGGCGCACCGGGCGCGGTCGGTCCGCCATCCGGTCCCGGGCTGGGACTGGCCGTCAGCTCGGTCATGAGGCACTCCCGCGGCCCGCGCCGCCTTCGTACAGGACGCAGCGCACTTGCGTACCGTCGACGTTGTACAGGCCAGGCGGCTCCGCCCGGCACCGGTCCATCACCTTGGGGCAACGCGGCGCGAACCGGCAGCCGTGCGGCGGCCTGGCCAGGTCAGGCGGGCTGCCAGGTATTCCCTTCAGCGGCCGCCGCGGCCCCCTGATCGACGGGAAGGCCTCCATCAGGCCCGCCGTGTACGGATGAGCCGGGGAATCGAACAGCTGCTGGGTCGGGCCTAGCTCAGCGACCTGCCCCGCATACATCACCATCAGGTGATCGGAGAAGTGGCTGACCAGGGACATGTCGTGCGTCACGAAGATGACGGCGAAGCCGAACTGCTGCTGGAGTTCTTTGATCTGGACCATCAGCGAGCGCTGGGCGACCACGTCGAGGGCCGACGTCGGCTCGTCCATGATCACCAGCTTGGGCGTGAAGAGCAGCGCCATGGCGATCATGGAGCGCTGGCGCATGCCGCCGGACAGCTGGTGCGGGTAGCTGTGCAGGTGCAGCGGGTCAATGCCGACCATCCGGAGCACCTCCGCTGACCTGGCCGCGATCTCCTCGCGCGAGTTCACGCCGTGCGCCCGCATCGCGTCCTTGAACTGCGCGCCGATCGACTTCACCGGGTTGAGCGCGTTCATCGCGCTCTGCATCACGACGGACAGGTCCTTCCAGCGGATCGCGGTCAGCTGCGAGTCCGTGAGCCCGACCAAGTTGCGGCCCTGGAAGAGCACGCTTCCGCCGGTGATCTCCGCTGGCGGGGAGAGCAGCTGCGCGATGGCGAACAGGAGCGTCGACTTGCCGCAGCCCGACTCGCCGACGATCGCGACGAACTCGCCTGCCCCCAGCGAGAAGCTCACCCGGTCGACGGCGGCGACGATGCCGGAGTCCAGCAGATACTCCACCGACAGGTCGCGCACGTCGAGAATGGCACCCGGGCGGGCCGGCGGTCCTGACTGGCTGGTCAGCTCAACCGCTCTGCTTGACACGTTTCCTCCTCAGCGGCCGGAGCGCCGGGTTGCCGATCTCGTCGAAGGCGTAGTTGAGCAGGGCGAAGGCGGCGCCGAGGGCCACGATGCACAGGCCGGGAGCGATGATCCACAGCGCCTGACCGGTCTGGAACGCCTCGTTGTTCTCCGCAGACCGCAGCATCGTTCCCCAGCTGACGATGGTCGGGTCACCGAGGCCGATGAACTGGAGGCTGGTCGAGAACAGCACGGCGTACAGCGCGTTGGTCAGGAAGCTGGCCACGATCAGCGAGGTCATCGTCGGGATGATCTCCACGACCACGATGTAGAGCCTCCGCTCGCCGCGGACCCGCGCCGCCTCGAGGAAGTCCCTGTTGCGCAGCGAGAGCGCCTGCGCGCGCAGTTGCCGCGCGGTATACGACCAGCCGGTGACAGTGATCACGAAGATCATGACGAGCGTGCCGGCACTGTGCAGGTAGCCGGCGATGATGATCAGCAGCGGGAACAGCGGGATGACCAGCAGCACGTCGGTGAGCAGGTTCAGCCCCCCGTCCCAGAATCCGCCGAGGTAGGCGGCGCCGACTCCGATCAGAACCGCGATGCCAGTCGCCGCGATGCCAGCGCCGAAGGCAATCAGCAGTACCGGCCGGGCGCCCCAGATCACCTGCGCGAACATGTCCTGCCCGAGGCCGGTCGTGCCGAGCAGATGGTGGGCGGACGGTCCGAGGGCGGTCGGGTAGGCCATCGCGTTCGGCTCGTCGCGCGCGATGAGGCCGGGGAAGGCCGAGACCAGGCAGAAGAAGACCAGAAGGCCGAAACCCCACGTCGCCTTGCGGTTCGAGCGAATCGCGGTCACCATCCGCTGGAGCGCGCGGACGGCCACGTACCTGCTGTGAGCTGGCAGCCTCGATTCCGGGGCACCGAGTCCGGTGCCTGCCTCTCCGGGGGTGGCGGCAGTGCTGAGCGGGCGGATCATTGCCATGGCTAGCCAGCGTCCCTGGTCCGTGGGTCAAGTATCGCGGTCGCGATGTCGGAGATCAGGATGGCGACCAGCACGGCCAGGGTGATCAGCAGGAACAGCGCCTGCATCAGCGGGAAGTCCTCGTTGTTGACCGCGGCCAGCAGCCAGTAGCCAACCCCCTGGTAGTTGAAGACGTACTCGATCAGGATCGCCCCGCCCAGCACGAATCCCAGCGACATGGCGAAGCCGGTGAGATTGGGCAGGATCGCGTTGCGCGCCGCGTAGTCCAGCATGATGCGCCGGTTGGGCAGGCCCTTGGCCCTGGCCATCCTGACGTAGTCCTCGGCCAGCGTCGTGATCATCGTGTTGCGCATGGTCAGGATCCAGGTGCCGATGGTGGTGATCAGCAGCGTGGCGGCTGGCAGGATGGCGTGCTGGAGCACGTTGCCGATGAATGCCGCCGAGAACGAGGGCGTCAGGGTGTAGTCGTAGCTGAAGAAATAGGGCAGCCACTTCAGCTGCACGCCGAAGACCAGGATCAGCACGAGCCCGAGCCAGAAGTACGGGATGACTGACGTGATCACGAACGTCGGGGGCATAATGCTGTCGAGCGCGCCGCCGCGCCGCCAGGCGCTGAGGATGCCGATGCTGGTGCCCAGGATAAACGCCAGGATCGTGGTGATCCCGACCAGCCCCAGGGTCCACGGGATCGCGTTCAGCACGATGTGCCCGACCGACGCCGGGTACTGCGACAGCGACGTGCCGAACCGCCCGGTCGCCATGTTGACGATATAGCTGCCGTACTGGCTGACAAGGCTCTTATGCGTCTCGACTCCGAACTGGATCTCGAGTGCCTTCAGCGCCTGGGGCGAGACGCCGCCCTTGAACTTGGCGATCATGGCGACGGCGGGATTTCCCGGCATCAGGCGGGGCAGCAGGAAATTCAGTGTGAGGGCGGCCCACAGCGTCAGCGCGAAGAAAGCCAGCCTGCGGAGCGCGAATCTCATGTCTTGTCCCTCCTATCCCATGGTCCTTCTCGCCCGGCGTTTGTGCTAGTGCGCCCGGTGCCCTGGCGGCCGGAGCGAGCGGCCGCCGGACCCGCGCGGAGGCTCCGAGCCTCCGCGCGGGTCCGGCCGCCGGCGTTACTTCTTCGGGGTCAGGTTCAGCATCACCTGGGCCCAGTCGGGGTAGTTGTACGCCGCGGGCTGCGCGTACGGGTTGGACGGCGTGGGCCAGCCGGAGAACTTGCTGGTGTCGTACTGGAACCAGTCGACCGACTCGGTGACGGGGATGACCGGGACGTCCTTCAGCATGACCAGCTCGAGCTTGCTGACTATCTGCTGCTGCTGCGCCGGGTCTGTCGTCTGCGGATACTGGTTGATCAGCGCATCAGTGGCCGGGTTGCTGTACCGCTCGAAGTTCGATCCGGCCGCCGTGCCGATCGGTGCCGAGTTCGCCGAGTACAGCCACTGCCGCAGCTCGAAGTACGGGCTCGGACCGCCGGTCTCGCTGTTATAGGCCAGCTGGTACTGCCCGGTGTAGACCTTGGCCTGGTAGCTGGTCGCCGACAGGTTCTGCGCCGTGACCTGGATGCCCACGGCCTTCAGGTCGGCGATGATCACGTTGACGGCGTTGACCCAGTCCGAGAAGCCGCCATTGTTGACGATGGTGAAGGACAGCTTCTGGCCGCCCTTGGCGAAGATGCCGTCCGAGCCCTTCTTGAAGCCAGCCTTCTCCAGGATCGAGATGGCCGTGGACGGGTTGTAGGCGTAGTTGTTGCCGAACGCCGCCGCCTGCGAGGTATCCAGCCACTTGCTGAACGTGGGGGTGACGATGCCGGTCTGGTTGGAGGGGGGCTCGTAGCCGAACTCGCCCAGTGTCGAGACCTTCTGGCGGTTGATCGCGTAGGCCATGGCCTGGCGGACCGCCACGTTCTTCAGCACGGGGTTGGTCAGGTTGATGAACACGGAGACATTGGCGACCGGCGGGAACCACCACTTGATGGCTGGCTGCCCGGCCAGGAACTTCGTGATGCTCGGGATGAACTGGCTGCCCCACTGCGCCTGGCCGTTGGCCAGGAAGGTGTTGGCCGTGTCGTTGGTCAGGAACGCCGGGTAGTTGACCGTCGCGATCTTTGGCTTGCCCGGCTGCCAGTAGTGCGGATTGGCCTTGTAGGAGATGTTCTGCGGTGAGCAGGACTTGGAGCCGACCGTGTACGGGCCGGTACCGACCGGGTTGGTATCCGGGTACTTCTCCGGGTTGGCGATCTTCGACCAGATCTTCTGCGACACGATGCCGATCTGGTCGGCGATGTAGTAGAAGTACGTGACCGCGGGCGCCTTGAAGGTCATCACCACCTGGTCGGAGCCCTGCTGGGTGACGTTGGACAGCACCGACCAGACCGCGTTGATGTCCAGCACCTTGTTCTGCTTGAGCAGGTTGAAGGTGTAGACGACGTCAGCCGCGGTCAGCGGGGTGCCGTTGGTGAACTTCACGCCCTTGCGGATCGTGAAGGTCAGGGTCTTGTTCCCGTTGCCCCACGCCCACTTGGTGGCCAGCCACGGGCTTTCCTGGCCGCTCTGGAGCGTGTTGACGAA
>JADGPC010000050.1 GCA_017882645.1 Streptosporangiales bacterium
AGTAGTCGAACACCATCAGGTTCACCGAGCTGACCCTGACCCCGTGCGCGACCGCGCTGCGCACCACGCCCAGGTTGAACCGGTCCAGCCCGGACGGCTCGATCCCGATCGTGAACTGGATCCGCAGGTGGATGCCGCGCCGGGCGGCCCAGCGCTGAGCAATCGCGATCGCGGCACTGCGCCTGGCGATGCCGGCCTTGTTGGTCAGCGACTTCGCCTCCACGTCCATGTCCAGCCTGCTGACGTGGTAGGTCGTTACCACCTGCTCGTAGGCTTTCGCGATCCTGGCCACGCTGGGGCAGGAGTCCGCGATCTCGGTACCGCCCTGGTCCGCGCTGTAACCGCCGAACGACGGGATCACGTCACCGCCATCGCGGCGCAGCCGGGCGATCTGCGCGGCATACCGGCCGGCCGAGATCGGCTGCTTCCTGACCCCGTCCCAGGTGACCGTGCACGCGGCCGCGCCCGTCTTGGCGGCCGCCTGGATGAAGGCCAGGGTGAGATAGCTAACTCCGGACCGGCTCGCGATCGTCGCGATGCTGTCCTTGGTCCAGGTCTCGAAGTAGGGCGCGTATACGCCGGCCGGGTGACGGGGGTGCGCCGCGAGCGCCGGGGCAGCGGCAGCCGTTCCGCCGGCCAGCAGGGTGACCGCCGCGGCGGCCGCCAGCGAGTGCCGATAGCGACGTTTCACCTAGATGTCTCCCGTCAGTCGCGGTCAGCCGGTGAAGGGTTCAAGCACGTGGCTGAAGTCCCAGGTGTTCTGCGTGATGCCCGAGCAGGTGTTGCTGTCCGTGCTACCAGGGCAGCCGCCGTTGTCGCGCTGGATTGCCCAGATTGACAGGAAATTCATGTTGTTGGCCTGCGCGAATTTCAGCATCGTCTGGGCATCGGCCAGCGACGTTACTTCTGTCTTCTTCGGGTAGTCGTCGATGCCCGGCAGCAGCGTCATGGCCTCCATGGTCCAAATCTGCGCGGACGACAGGGTCGTGAAGATGCCGGCCAGCTGGGCGTACGTGTTCGTGGCGGCATTGATCGCCGCCTGGCCCATGTTCACGACGCCCTCGCCGGCGATGTAGTAATCGAAGACCATGATGTCCACCGAGGTCACCTTGGCGCCGTCGGCGACCGCATTGCTGAGCACGGCCTCGCCGTTGGGGTCCAGCCCGTACTGCTCGACCGGGATCGTGTACTGGATCTGAAGCGGGATGCCCTGGCTGACCGCCCAGGCCTGCGTGATGGCGATCGCCTTGTTCCGCCGGTCGATGCCCGCGGTGTTGTTCAGCGACTTCGCCTCGACGTCCATGTCCAGCCGGGTGACGCCGAGCGTGGTGATGACCGACTCGTAGTCGGCGGCGATCGAGTTCACGCTGGTGCACGAGTCGGCGATCTCGGTGCCGCCCTGGTCGGCGCTGTAGCCGCCGAACGACGGGATCACGTCGCCGCCCGCCGCGCGCAGCGCCGCGATATCGGCAGCGTAATAGTTCAGCGGCTGGGACGAGCTGCCGTTCCAGTCAAGCGCACACGAGCCCTTCTTGGGAGCCTGCAGGAAGGCCAGCGTGAAGTACTTGGCGCCGGACGCCTGGGAGGTGGCGGCGATGCTGGGGGTATTGGGGGCCAGATAGGTCTCGTAGTACGGCGCGTACACGTGCGCGGGCAGCGGCGCTCCCGCCGCCAGAGCCGGCGTTGCGACAGGAGCGGCGGCGACCAGAGCGGCCGCCGAGGCGGCCACGAGCGAGTAGCGACAGCGACGTTTCACGCAGGTCTCCTTACGGCACGGGGGCGGCGATGTCGATCTTGGGTACGTTCCAGCCGGAGACGCTGATCACCGGGGTACTCCCCTGCAGGTCGGACGAGGAGTACGTGACCGTGAGCGTCTGCGACTCACCGGGCCAGAGCGTGATGTCGTTCCCGGCCCAGATCGAGGACTGCAGCTCGTTGTCTCCCGACAGCTCCTGACCTCCGGCGGTGCCCCGCCGGACGTCGGCGCGGAGCAGGAACGCGACCGTCGAGCCAGACGTGTTGGTAATGGTGACGGTCGTGGTCAGGTCGCCGCCCGGGCCGGCCTGATGGGCGGTCGCCGCGGTCGCCGAGATGGCGGACTGCGGCAGCGTCTGGAGCGACGTCAGGTTCGCGTAGGTGCTGAGCGTGCCCTGCGGCTGGCCGAGCGTCTTGCTCCAGCTCACCACGTCCGGCTGGGTGGACAGCCAGTAGACGTTCCGGTCCGCGACGTTCCCGTTCTGCTTCAGCACCAGCTCGACGAAGTAGACCTGGACGGGGTTGCCGGTCGGCACCTTCGGGGTCAGCACGCCGGTCCTGACCTGCTGGCTGGACAGGCTGATACCGCTGGCCGTCTGGTCGTCGAGCAGCGTTCCGGCGAGGTTGTAGACCCTGGCCTCGACGGACAGCCCGGGCTGGACGGCGCTGGTCAGGTTGTCCAGGGTGACGGTACTGTTGTCGAGCGCGTAGAGCGCGTGCAGCGACCGGTTGGCTTCCTGGGCGCCGAAGTAGCTGCCCGCCTGGTCGCCGTCGTTGCCGTAGAGCGACCAGAGCAGCGTCGGCCAGCCTTTGTTCAGCTGCCAGTAGATGGTGCCGGTCGACGGGAGCGGGGTGTTGTTCGCGTGGTCGATGAACGCCTCGAACTGGGCCCTGACATTCTCGTAGTCCTGGGCCTGCGCCTCCTCGACATACTGGGACAGGCTCGTCCACGCCCCGTACCTGCTGCTCAGCGCGGTGTCGAAATGGCACAGCGTGCCGAACGAGTAGCCGGACTTGCAGCGCGGCTCGTAATTGGCGTGGTACTGGTTGAACTTCGTGTTCTGCCATAGGTTCGACAGGTCGCTGGCGGACATGAACCGGTTCAGCGAGTCCAGCGTCGGGATCGTGTTGCCGGCGCTCTCCTCGCTGTCGTAGCCCCAGGCCGCACCCGCGTTCGTCACGGTTGAGTCGGAACCCAGGTGCGTGGTGTCGTACCAGTAGTCCGGCGGCACCCAGTCATACGGGCCTTCCTTCTGCCCGGACGGGCCGAGCGTCGGCGTCGACTTGTACTCGGCCGAGGCCATCAGCGGCGTCTGCGGGTAGAAGTCGGCGGCGGTGAACCCGGCGATCGACACCGACTCCTGGGTCGACGTCGGCTGATTGTCCGACCACTGGAAGCTGAACACGCTCGGGTGATTGCGCAGGCTCGTCCCGATAGTCTGAGCCGAGTTCTGCAGGACCGCCTGCTGGGCCGAGGTCAGGCTCCCGCCGACCTCCCAGGCATCGCAGCACTGGAAGCCGCCGTTGACCAGGATCCCGGCCGCATCCATCTGCTCGAAGAAGTCAGCCGGCATGATGTGGCCTTCGAGCCTGATGGCGTTGAGGCCCATGTTCTTCATCAGCCCGATCTGCCTGGCGATGTCGGCCGCCGAGTAGTGCAGGAACAGGTTCGGGTCGAATCCGCCGCCCCTGATCACGATCGGCACGCCGTTGATCTTGAACGCCCTGGCGCCGCTCGGCTCGACCGCGTTCGACCCGGTCAGGTACGAGGTGACGGTCCTGATCCCGAAGGTCTCGCTGGTCGAGTTGAGCGTGACGCCGTTCTGCGCGACCGAGGTCGCCAGCGTGTACAGCCGCTGCGCGCCCAGCTGGTAGGGCCACCACACCTGCGGGCCGGCGATCGTCAGACTCGGGAAGCTGCCCGGGGTGAAGGACACGGTCTGCGTCGTGCTGGCCGGCACCGTCACGCTCTGGCTGACCGTGATCGGCGTGCCGCTGCCCGGCGGCGTGACGGTCGCGGTTGCCGTTCCCGTCTGGACGCTGGCCGTGTAGTTCGTGACATCGGTCTTGACCGTCAGCGCGGCGCTGGACAGGTCGGCGGTGTCGGACTGATTGACGCGGGCGTTGCCGACCGCCAGCGCCCCGTCGACCTGAAGCTGGACCGGGAACTGGAGGCCGGTGTTGTTGTCCGGCGGGATCTGCGTCCAGTCCACGTTGTCGGTCGTGAACATCGTCGTCGGGTCATTGGGATTGACCTCGATGGCCAGCGAGTTGGTACCGGAAACGACGTGGCTGGTGATGTTGAAGGTGAACCTGGTGTAGGCGCCGGTGACCGTCGCTGACGTGGCCACCTGGGTGCCGTTCACCCAGACGCTGGCCGAGCCGATCACGCCGTTGACGATGAGCGTCGCGGCCTGGCCGGAGGCCAGGTTCGGGGTGAAGTCGGTCCGCCACCACCACGGCACGTCGAAGGCGGCGACCGTGTCCGGCCCGATCTTGCTCATGGAGCCGTAGCAGAGCTGCATGTTGGTGGCGAAGAACACGCTGTTCGGGCTGCTCGTAACCTGGTTCACCGGCTGCAGCGCGGTGTCGCCCGGGCAGCGCCCGTTCTGGGCCAGTGCCTCGATCTCGGTACCGGGCGCGCCGGCGTCGTCGTTGCTGACCGATAGCCAGCTCGAGGTGTTGAAGCCCGGCGTCGAGATCTGCGCGCCCGACTGGGTGGCAGTGGCGCTGCTCTGGACCTTCCAGCCGGTGGTCGCGCCGAGGTCGGAGATGTCGCTGGCTCCAGTATCGGACGGCGAGGCGGCCGGAAGCGCCGGGGCGGCCGCGCTGGCGGCGCCGGCCGGCCGGGCTGCCTGGGCCCGTGCTGCCTGCGCGCTCGTCGCCGCGGCCAGTGACGCGACTGCCAGTGCGGCCGCCGTCCAGAACACGGAACTACGGTGCAGAGCCTCTCGCATTCCTGGCGACCTCTCCGCGACCCGCCACGATCGGCTACCCCCGCTGTCCGACGCTGGACGGCGCTAAGTTCCGGTTCCCGTTTACGGCTTGGTTAGTTCGTATACTTTCCAAACAAAACCGTCAAGAGGGCAGCCGGAACCGGGCTCAGCTGCTCAGCCGCGGCTCTCCCCGATAGGTGCCGAACGACCAGCGGTTGCCCTCGGGATCGCGGGCGGCGAAGTCCCGTGACCCATATTCGGTTTCGTGCAGCTCAGCGATGATCTCAGCGCCAGCCTTGGTGGCCTGCTCGTACAGGCCGTCGGGATCGTCGGTGACCACGTAGCAGCCGAAGCTGCCTGGCTGGACCGGCCAGTGGTCGGTCTCGTCGCTGTCCCGCACCGACCCGAGCATGACCCCGCCTCCGGGCGGCCAGGAGAGCTGGGCATGGTCGACCCGGTCACCGTCGCCGTAGACGACGGTGACCTCGAACCCGAACGCGTCGACGAGGAACTTGATCAGTCCGCGGGCATCGCGAGCCCGCAGCGTTGGCCAGACCTGCGGTGGTGGTGTTTTCTGCGTCATGAAGTCAGCCTTCCCCCGCTGCCGTCGGGCTGGCTTGGAGATTTCGGAACTCGCGTGCCAGCCAGGTCGTCGGAGGTGCCCCGGCGAGCACCCTGAACTCGGCGTCCAGATGCGCCTGGTCGTAGTAGCCGCA
>JADGPC010000336.1 GCA_017882645.1 Streptosporangiales bacterium
TCAACGTCCCCTTCGCCATCGGCGACGCGACGACGCTGACCGAAGCCGGCTACGTGGGCGAGGACGTGGAAAACATCCTCCTCAAGCTGTTGCAGAACGCCGACTACGACCTCGAAGCCGCCCAGCGCGGGATCATCTACATCGACGAGATCGACAAGATCGCCCGCAAGAGCGAGAACCCGTCGATTACCAGGGACGTGTCGGGCGAGGGCGTGCAGCAGGCACTGCTGAAAATCCTGGAAGGGACGACGGCCTCGGTGCCGCCGCAGGGCGGGCGCAAGCACCCGCATCAGGAATTCATCCAGATCGACACCACCAACGTGCTGTTCATCTGCGGCGGTGCCTTCGCCGGGCTCGAGAAGATCATCGAGCAGCGGGTCGGCCGGAGCGGCATGGGCTTCGGCGCCGTGCTCCGGGTGAAGACCGACCGCATGCCATCGGATCAGTTCGCCGACGTGATGCCCGAGGACCTGCTCAAGTTCGGCATGATCCCCGAGTTCGTCGGCCGCCTGCCCGTGATCACCAGCGTGCACAACCTGGACCGCGAGGCGCTGATCAGGATCCTGACCGAGCCGAAGAACGCGCTGGTCCGCCAGTACCGCAGGCTGTTCGAGCTGGACGGCGTCGACCTGGAGTTCACCGATGACGCGCTAGAGGCGGTGGCCGACCAGGCGATCCTGCGCGGCACCGGCGCTCGCGGGCTGCGGGCCATCCTCGAAGAGGTGCTGCTGTCGGTGATGTACGAGGTGCCGAGCCGCAAGGACGTCGAGCGGGTCGTGATCACGGCCGAGGCCGTGCTGGAGAACGTCAACCCGACGCTGGTGCCGCGGGACGTCGCGCGGCGGACGCCGCGCGAGAAGTCGGCCTAAGGGCGCTGCAGGTCGTACCTCATCTTGAGCAGCAGGGCAGCGAGTTCCCTGACGCCCGTGTCCCGCACCGGCGAGGCGACGACGCCCATTGTCCGGTCCGTCGCCCAGCCGCAGACGGCCACTGAGGTACTAGCCAGCCAGGCGACCGTGCAGTTGGCGGCGCCGCCGCGGTGACCGGCCAGGACTGGCCACGGGCCGATCTTGCTCCAGTGGCCGAGTATCCCCATCATCAGGCTGGTCACGTTGGTCCCGGGCGAGCCGAGCGTGGCCGTCGCGTCGAAGCCGAAATACAGGATCCAGGCCGGCCGGTTCGTGACCGGATCGAGGTGACCGGGCTCGCCGTACAGGCCCGAGGGCGTGGTCGCCGTGATCTTCGGACCCGCAGATCCGTTCCTGGCCCGCTCGGCAGCCGCGATCAGCTGGGCGCCGACGGCGGCGAACCGCTGATGCACCTGCGCGGCAATCGGCCTGGACACCGGGTCGACGCTGGAGCCAGCGCGCAGCGGCAGGTTGCCCGCGGTTCTCGGCGCGGGGACGAGCAGCGGGCCGCCTGACCGGCTGGCGGCCGCCTCGGTGGCCGCGAATCCCGTCCTGGCCAGGCTGACGGTGGCCCACGCCAGGAACACCGCGGCGACGGTCATCACGGCCAGCAGAGGGACTGCCCGGCGGGCGCTGAGCGGCCGCCGCAGGGGGCGGACGCCGGCGCCGGTGGCCGGTCCTCCGGCCGCGCGCTGGCCCGGGGGCGCGGGCCGGAACTGCACGCCGGGGTTGCGGATCAGCAGCGTTCGCCGCGACCACGACCCGACTCGGCCGAGCACGGCCCCGAAGTTCGTGCGGCTTTCGCCGTCGCGCCGGTCGCGACTAATGGTCCACGGCCCGGCCAACGGATCATCACCTCATCTTCGTGACATAGCCAGCTTGCAGCGCTGAGCGGAAGAGACAACCAACATGCCAGGAAGTAAGCATATGTTGTGAATGCATAATAGCGACGGATCTGCGTGCTGGCCGGGATGCGCTGCTGCGCCCACTGGTGCCCGCGCTTGTCTAGACTCTGCTGACGTGACGACCGCTGACCAGACAGAGCCCACCCGCAGCGCCGGCCTGCCGCCGGACGGGCGCCATGAGCTACCACCGCAGTACGTGCCGGGCGATGTCGAGTCACGCCGGTACGAAGGCTGGGTGCAGGCCGGGTACTTCACCGCCGACGCCGATTCACCCGCGCCGCCATTCACGATCATGATTCCGCCGCCGAACGTCACCGGCTCGCTGCATATCGGTCACGCGCTCGACCACACGCTCATCGACGCCCTCGTCCGGCGCCGCAGGATGCAGGGGTACAACGCGCTGTGGCTGCCGGGCATGGATCACGCGGGCATCGCGACCCAGAACGTGGTCGAGCGCGAGCTCGCCAAGGAGGGCGCGAGCCGGCACGATCTCGGCCGGGAGGCGTTCGTCGAGCGGGTCTGGCAGTGGAAGGCCGAGTACGGCGGCCGGATCCTCGGCCAGATGCGCAAGCTTGGTGACAGCGTCGACTGGACCCGCGAGCGGTTCACGATGGACGAGGGCCTGTCCAGGGCCGTCCAGACGATCTTCAAGCGGCTCTTCGACGACGGCCTGATCTACCGGGCCGACCGGATCATCAACTGGTGCCCGCGCTGCATGACCGCGCTGTCCGACATCGAGGTCGACCACTCCGACGACGAGGGCGAGCTGGTCAGCATCAGGTACGGAGACGGCGATTCCGCTGTCGTGGTGGCCACCACCAGGGTCGAGACGATGCTCGGCGACACGGCCGTGGCCGTGCACCCGGACGACCCGCGCTACACCCGCCTCGTCGGCACGACCGTCGAGCTGCCGCTGACCGGCAGGCACATCCCGGTCGTGGCCGATCCGCATGTCGACCCGGAGTTCGGCACCGGAGCGGTCAAGGTGACCCCGGCGCACGATCCCGATGACTTCGAGATCGGCCGCCGCCACGATCTGCCCAGCCTGACGATCATGGACGAGCGCGGCATCGTCACCGCGAGCGGGCCGTTCGAGGGGCTTGACCGGTTCGAGGCCCGGCCGGCCGTCCTCGCGGCACTGCGCGCGGAGGGTCGCGTTGCCGCTGAAATCCGGCCCTACGTGCACGCGGTCGGGCACTGCGACAGATGCGGTACCACCGTGGAGCCGCGGCTGTCGCTGCAGTGGTTCGTCAAGGTCGATCCGCTGGCCAAGGCGGCCGGCGACGCCGTGCGGGACGGCCGGGTCCGGATCTACCCGGCGCAGCTCGCCGCGCGCTACTTCGACTGGGTCGACGACATGCACGACTGGTGCATCAGCCGGCAGCTGTGGTGGGGGCACCGGATCCCGGTCTGGTACTCGGCGGACGGCGAGGTCCGCTGTGTCGGACCGGACGAGGATCCGCCAGGATCGGGCTGGACGCAGGATCCCGATGTGCTCGACACCTGGTTCTCCTCGGCGCTGTGGCCCTTCTCCACGCTCGGCTGGCCCGACGAGACCCCGGATCTGCGCGCGTTCTACCCGACCAGCGTGCTGGTCACGGGATACGACATCCTGTTCTTCTGGGTGGCCAGGATGATGCTGTTCGGCCTGTACGCGATGGCCGCCGCCGGGCCGGAGAACTCGGTGCCGTTCCGCCAGGTGGCGCTGCACGGCCTGGTGCGGGACGCCCAGGGCAAGAAGATGTCCAAGTCGCGCGGCAACACCGTCGACCCGCTCGACTGGATCGCCAGGTTCGGGGCCGACGCGACCAGGTTCACCCTGGCCAGGGGAGCCAGCCCCGGCGGTGACGTCGCGCTCAGCGAGGAATGGGTCGCGGGCGCGCGGAACTTCTGCAACAAGCTGTGGAACGCCACCAGGTTCGCGCTCCTGAACGGTGCGGACGCGGCCGGCGCCCTGTCCGCGCCGGAGCGGGCCAGGCTCAGCGTCCCTGACCGGTGGATCCTGTCCCGGCTGGCGGCCGTGATCACCGAGACCGACGCGCTGTTCGAGGAGTTCGAGTTCGCCAAGGCGTGCGACGTGCTCTACCACTTCGCCTGGGACGAGTTCTGCGACTGGTACCTGGAACTGGCCAAGCCCGTGTTGGCCGGCCCGGGGCTGGCCGGCCCGGGGCCCGACGGCCAGGACGAGGCGGCCGGGCTGACCCGCCGGGTGCTCGGCCACGTACTCGATCAGCTGCTGCGGCTGTTCCACCCGATCATGCCGTTCGTCACCGAGGAGCTGTGGACCGCGCTGACGGGCGGTGAGTCGGTGGTGGTGGCGCCATGGCCGGTTGCGGCCGACGATGCCGACGAGGCGGCCGAGGCGGTCGTCGGGTCGCTGATGCGGCTCGTGACCGGGGTCCGCAGGTTCCGCGCCGACCAGGGGCTGCGGCCCTCGCAGCGGGTGCCTGCCGTGCTGGCGGGGATCGCTGACTCGCCGCTCGCGCCGCACGAGGCCTCGATCCGCGCGCTGCTGCGGCTGACCGAGCCGGCCGACGGCTTCAGCCCGAACGCCTCGGTCCAGGCCGAGGGCATCAACGTCCGGCTGGACACGTCCACCGGGATCGACGTCGCCGCGGAGCGGCGGAGGCTGGCCAAAGAGCTTGCTGCCGCCCAGGCCGATGCCGAGGTTTCGCAACGCAAGCTCGCCAGCCCGTCGTTCATCGAGAAGGCACCGGCCGACGTGGTGACCAAGAGCCGGGACCGGCTGGCCGCGGCGCAGGCCGAGATCGGCCGCCTGGAAGAACGCCTCGCCGCGCTGGCCAGCTCGTGAATGTCAGGCCGGAGGCGGAACTGCGCGAGATCGAGCAGCAGATCCTGGTCCGGACGCCCGAGCACTCGATCGACCCGTCGCTGGACCGGATCAGGGAGCTGACCGCCCTGCTCGGCGACCCGCAGCGCTCGTACCCGGTGATTCACGTCACCGGGACTAACGGAAAGACCTCCACGGCGCGGATGGTCCAGACCCTGCTGCGCGCCCGCGGCCTGCGCACCGGCCTGTTCACCAGCCCTCATCTGATCTCGATGCGCGAGCGGATCAGCGTGGACGGCGAGCCCCTCAGCGCCGAGCGGTTCATCGAGGTCTACCGCGAGATCGAGCCGTACCTGGAACTGGTGGACAAGAACCAGCCGGTACCGCTGTCGTTCTTCGAGGTGCTGACGGGGATGGCGTTCGCCGCCTTCGCCGACGCCCCGGTCGACGTCGCGGTCATCGAGGTCGGGATGGGCGGCACGTGGGACTGCACCAACGTAGCGGACGGCGCCGTCGCCGTGATCACGCCGATCTCGATCGACCACGCGCAGTACCTGGGCGACACGGTGGCCGCGATCGCCGCCGACAAGGCAGGCATCATCAAGCCGGGTGCGGTGGCCGTGATCGGCCAGCAGCCGGTCGAGGCCGCGGCCGGGCTGCTGCGGCGTGCGGCCGAGGTCGGCGCCACGGTGGCCAGGGAGGGTATCGAGTTCGGAGTGCTCAGCCGTGACCTGGCCGTCGGCGGTCAGCGGGTGGCCGTCAAGGGGCTGCTCGGAGAGTATTACGACCTGTTCCTGCCCTTGTTCGGCGCTCACCAGGCCGCCAACGCCGCCTGCGCGCTGGCCGCCGTCGAGGCCTTCTCCGGCGGGGCCGGCTCCCCGGACGGGCTGACGGCCGAGTCGCCAGCCGCCGCTGGCGCAGGCCCGGCCGGATCGGCCGTCAACCTGCGCGGTACCGTCGCGCTCGATGCCGACCTCGTCGCCGAGGCGTTCGCGATGATGAACTCGCCTGGGCGGCTGGAGATCGTCAGGCGCAGCCCGGTGGTGCTGATCGATGCCGCGCACAACCCGGCCGGGATGGCGGCGACGGCGGCCGCGCTGTCCGAGTCGTTCGGGGCCACCGAGGTGATCGCGGTGCTGGCGGTGAGCGCGGACAAGGACGTGGCCGGCATCCTGGACGAGCTGGAGCCGGTCTCGGCGGCGGTCGTCGCGACCACCAATTCCTCGCCGCGCTCCCTGGACGCGGCCGCACTGGCCGAGATGGCCAGGCCCGCGTTCGGTCCGGACCGGGTGCACGTGGCCGAGCGGCTCGACGACGCGATCGAGCTGGCCGTCGGACTAGCCGACGAGGCGACCGCGGCGATCGGCGGCTCGCTGGCCGGCCTGATGACCGGCGACGAGGACCTGGGAGCGGCCGCGGCGGGGACCGTGGTGCTGATCACCGGCTCCGTGATCACCGCCGGAGACGCGCGGCTGCTGCTGGCCGGGCGGCGGGACGGGCCCAGTTGAGGCCGGCCCTGATGAGCAGGCCCTGTTGAGGCCGGCCCTGATGAGCAGGCCCAGATGAGCAGACTCAGCGCGACCGTGCTGGTGCTCGAGGCGATCGTGATCGCGCTGACCATCGTTCCGGCGGTGAAGCTCGAGAACGTCGCCCCGCTGACCGCAGGGCTGGTAGCCGGGATCGCGGTCGTGGCGGCCGTGCTCCTCGCCGCGCTGGCCAGGCGCAGGCTGGCGGTGACCCTGATCGGCGGGAGCCTGCTCCAGGTTCTCGTGATCGCGTCCGGCGCCGTGCTATCCGTTATGTATATTCTCGGCGGAATTTTCGCATTGCTCTGGGTGACCGGAATCTGGCTTGGTCATCGGGTGGAAAGCTCGTCGTAACGTTATTGCAACTTCTGGCGACTCGCTATCTATTTACCCGGCCCGGTGAGAATCGGTGCGAGGTTGCCGGGTAGCATCATTCTCTGCGGCTAGCTGATGCCTGCGCTGACCAGATGTGGGCAATATGCGGCTATAAAGAGTACCCATATGCAGAGCCCGTATTTGCGAACTTCGTAGTACGCGCACTCGCTGGACCATAGGGAAGCAGATGAGCAACGCGCTGGCCTTTCTCGGCCGTGACATGGCCGTCGACCTGGGTACCGCCAACACCCTGGTGTATGTCAGGGGGCGCGGGATTGTTCTGAACGAACCGTCAGTTGTCGCGCTGAACACCAATACCGGACAGATAGTCGCCGTCGGGCTAGAAGCCAAGCGCATGATAGGCCGTACTCCCGGCAATATCATCGCCGTCCGACCGCTAAAAGACGGGGTAATCGCAGACTTCGACGTCACCGAGCGCATGCTGCGCTATTTCATCCAGAAAGTTCACCGCCGCGGCGGCCTGGCGAAGCCGCGAATCGTCATCGCCGTGCCCAGCGGAATTACGGGCGTCGAGCAGAGTGCCGTCAAGGAAGCCGGCCATCAGGCGGGCGCGCGGCGCGTCTACATCATCGAGGAGCCGATGGCGGCGGCGATCGGGGCTGGCCTGCCGGTCAACGAGCCGACCGGCAACATGGTCGTGGACATCGGCGGCGGCACCACCGAGGTCGCCGTGATCTCGCTCGGCGGCATCGTGACCGCACAGTCGATCAGGGTCGGCGGCGACGAGCTCGACCAGGCGATCATCAACTTCGGCAAGAAGGAGTACTCGCTGACGCTCGGCGAGCGGACCGCCGAGGAGATCAAGATGGCGCTCGGCTCCGCGTACCCGGCCAGCGACGAGCCGAGCGCCGAGATCCGGGGCCGGGACCTGGTCAGCGGCCTGCCCAAGACGGTCGTGATCTCGGCGGCCGAGGTCCGTAACGCGATTGCCGAGCCGCTCGCGGTGATCGTCGACGCCGTGCGGACCACGCTCGACAAGTGCCCGCCTGAGCTGGCCGGCGACGTGATGGACCGCGGCATCGCGCTGACCGGCGGCGGCGCGCTGCTGCGCGGGCTCGATCAGCGGCTGCGCGAGGACACGGGGATGCCGATCCACGTCGCCGACAACCCGCTCGACTCGGTGGCGCTCGGAACAGGCAAATGCGTGGAGGACTTCGACACACTCCGGCAGGTGCTTGTCCCCGAGTCCCGTCGCTAAGAACAGGCCGGCGACGTGCGCGACACCCGACGGAGCAGGCTGGCTCTGGCCATCGCGCTGGCCGCAGCGCTGGTCCTGATCGCCGTCAGCTATCAGAACAAGTCGTCCTCGCTGATCACGTCGGCACGTAGTTTCGCCGGCCCGGTGTTCGGCGGTGCCGAGCGCGCCGTTGCCTCGGTGACCAGGCCAGTCGGCCGGTTCCTCGGCGCGGGGATGGCAGGCACCGGCAGCTCCGCGCAGACGGCCGCCATGCAGCGGCAGCTGATTGCCATCCGGAGCGAGCTGAGCCAGGCCAGGCTGACCAGGGCCGAGTACCGCCAGCTCGGCAGGCTGCTTGCGGTGTCAGGCCGCGGGGGCTACCGGGTGATCGCTGCTTCGGCCATCGGCTTCGGCCAGGGTTACCAGCAGACGGTGACGCTCGACGCCGGACGGGGCGACGGGATCAGGCCGCAGCAGACCGTGCTCGACGGCGAGGGCCTGGTCGGACAGGTCGTCTCGGTCAGCGCCAGGACCTGCACGGTCATGCTGGCCACTGACCCGAGCTCGGTGGTCGGGGTCCGGCTGGCGCCAGGCGGTCAGGTCGGCTGGGTGACCGGCCAGGGCCGCGGCCCGGCCGGAGCCGGCCTGCTCAAGCTCCAGGTACTCGATCCCAGCGCGCTGAAGAACGGCGAGCAGGTGGTGACCGCCGCCTCGGTGCGGGACCGGCCGTTCGTGCCCGGGGTCCCGGTCGGCGTGATCGTGTCGGTCAGGAACAAGGCGGGCGGCCTGACCGGGCAGGCGCTGGTCCGGCCGTACGCCAGCTTCGGCGCGATCGACGTGGTCGGGATCGTCGTCTCGCCGCCCCGGCACGACCCGCGGTTCTCCGTCCTTCCGCCGCCTCCGCCCCGACCCTCCCCGTCCCCGTCCACGTCCACGTCAGGCTCAGCACCAGCCAGCCCCGCGCCGAGCCGGTCGCTCCGCGGGCCGGGCACGCACAAGTAAGGCAGGCCGGGTAGGGAGATGAAGCGCAAGGTCGTCGCGGTCGTCGCACTGGCCGTCGTGCTGCTCGTCCAGCTGACGATCGTGAATGGCCTGGCCCTTCCCGGCGGCGGCACGCCGGATCTCGTCCTGCTCTGCGTCGTGGCGCTCGGCATGACGGGCGGGCCGACCGCCGGGCTCGTGGCCGGGTTCTGCGCCGGGCTGGCGCTGGACCTGGCCCCTCCGGCCAGCCAGCTGGTCGGCCAGTACGCGCTCGTGCTGTGCCTGGCCGGCTACGTCGGGGGCAGGCTGCGCCCTGCCTTGCGGCACTCCGCCCTGCTCGCGCTCGCGGCCGCGGCCGGGGTGGCGGTGGCCGGCGAGGCGCTGGCCGCGATCGTGACGCTGGCGCTCGACACCCCCGAGGTCACCCTGGCGGCGGTGGCCCAGATGCTGCCGCCATCCGTGCTCTACGACGTCATGGCGACCCCGCTGGTCATGCTGGTAGCGGTCCGGATCGCCGTCGCGCTCGGGGTCAGCCTCGACCCGGTCGACGATTCGCCCGCGCTCGAGACCGGCGGCAGCGCCGCCCCCGTCACGGTGGCAGGCAGCGCCGGGGTGCCGGGAACCGTCAGCCAGCGGATGCGGTACCGCCGGGCCATGGCGGGGAGCAGCCGGGCCGCCGCCAGCGGGCGCTGGCTGGTCGGCGACATCAACGACGATGTCCCGGCGATCGGGGCGATCGGCTGGCTGGCCGGGCCGGCCAGGTCCCGGCGGGCCCGGCGTGAGCAGGCCAGGCTGACCGCCATGGTGACCGGGGCGAGCCCGCGCAAGGGCGCGTTCTGGGTCGGCAGGCGGCCGCCAGGGGTCACACCGGTCATGCCGCCGGTGCTGGCCGGGCCGACGGGACTGGCTCGGCTGCGGCCTGGAGCCGGCGTGGCCGGGTCGGCCGCGTCGACCGCGAGGGCCAGTCAGGGCGGCCGGGCCCGCCCGGTCCGACCGGTCCGCCTGCGGCTGGCCGATGAGCAGCGCAGGAGAGCACGGGCGGTCGGCCGGAACCCGCGCGGAGGTACCGGCCTTGCGGCTGGCATCAGCCAGCACGGACTTGACCGGCACGCGCTAACCGGCCCTGAGCTGCCCAGCATCGGGTTCGGGACGGGCAGCCTGCCGGGCGCCGGGCGGCCGGCCGGGCCGAAGGGCCCCAGGATCGCGTTCGGCACGGGCAGCCTGCCGGGAGCCAGCCGGGACACCGGACGGCGGGTACCGCGGATCGCGTTCGGGACCGGGAGCCTGCCGGGGGCCGGCCGCGCAGCCGGGCGGCAGGTGCCGCGGATCGCGTTCGGGACCGGGAGCCGGCCGGGGGCCGGCCGCGCAGCCGGGCGGCAGGTACCGCGGATCGCGTTCGGGACCGGGAGCCGGCCGGGGGCCGGCCGCGCAGCCGGGCGGCAGGTACCGCGGATCGCGTTCGGCCGCGGCGGTGTGGCAGCGGGAGTCCGGCCCAGTCAGCCCCGCCGGGCGGTACCGCGGTTCCGGGCTGTCCCGTCGCGATTCGCGTCCGGATCGTGGCTGGCAGGCACGGCGGTGGCCCGGGGCGGTGCCGGGCTGTCGGTGCGCTTCGGCGGCCCGCTGACCGCAACCGGATCCGGTCATCCTGGCGCCGTCATCGGACGAGCCGCGCGCAAGCGCAAGCAGCCGCGGTTCGCCCGCGCCACGCCCGGGTACCAGGCGGCGCGCTCGCGGCAGCCGAAGACAGCCAGGATCAGCGCCGGGCGCGGTCCGTTTCGCCGGATGGGATGGCTGCGGCGGGCAGGCGGCCGGTCTACGGTCTGGCGGATCGGCAGCAGCCGGACGGGAGGCTCCCGATGATCCCGGCCTCGCGGCCCCGGCTGATCGTGCTGTACGTGGTCGTCGCCGCCCTGCTCCTCGGCCTCGGCACGCGAGTCTGGTACCTCCAGGTCAGGACCGGCACCGCGTACCTGGCCCAGGCGAACGCCGAGCGCGTCAGGCAGGTGATCCAGCCGCCGGTACGCGGCCCGATCGTCGACGACACCGGCGCGCCGATGGTCGACAGCCACTCCGCGCTCGTCGTCTCGGTCAGCATGCCGACGCTGTGGAAGCAGAGTGACGGAGGAGCAGCCGTGCTGAGCCGGCTCGGCCGGCTGCTGCACATCAGGCACCGCCGGATACAGCGCGAGGTCCGGCTGTGCACCGCGGGAGTGAGCCAGCCGTGCTGGCCGGGCTCGCCGTATCAGCCCATTCCAGTCGCCGAGAACGTGCCGCCCAGGATCGGCCTCCAGGTGCTCGAGAATCAGCGCCTCTACCAGGGGGTGACCGCCGCGGTCCAGCCGGTGACCCGCTACCACCAGCCGATCTCCACCGACCTGGCCCAGACCCTCGGCTACCTGCAGCCGATCACGGCCAGCGAGCTGAAGCGGGAGGGCCTGCCCGTGACCGGGTTCTCCAGCGTCGACCTGGTCGGGCAGGCCGGCCTGGAGCTTCAGTACGACCGCGAGCTGCGCGGCACCCCCGGCGCCACCAGGCTCGCCGTGAACGCGGCGGGTCAGGTGACCGGAACCGTCAGCGCGGTCAAGCCGCAGCCGGGGGATTACCTCGTCACGAGCATCAACTCGGCCATCCAGCAGGACACCGAGGTCGCCCTGGCCGGCGCCGTCCAGCGTGGCCAGTTCGCCGGCAACCCGGTCGGCAAGGGCGGCGCGGCCGTGGTGATGACGACCACCGGCCGGGTGCTCGCGCTGGCCAGCTACCCGACCTACAACCCCAGCGTCTGGACCGGCGGGATCTCCACGGCCGAGTTCGGGCACCTGTTCAGCACGCACGGCGGCGAGCCGATCCTGAACCGGGCGACCCAGGGCCAGTACGCGCCAGGATCGACGTGGAAAGTCACCTCGGTGGCCGCCGCGGTCGCCGCGGGCTTCCCGCTGAATGGCACCTATCAGTGCCCGGCGGCAGTGAACGTCGGCGGCCGGTCGTACGTCAACGACGGCAGCCCGTCGCTGGGGGCGATGAGCTTCTACACCGCCCTCGTCGTGTCCTGCGACACCGTCTTCTACAACCTCGCCTTCCAGATCTACCTGCGGGATCACCCGCGCGCGAATGACGTGCGGTCACCGCGCGCTCCGGTCCAGGAGATGCAGAAGATGGAACTGGCCTGGGGGTTCGGCCGGGCCACGGGAGTCGACCTGCCCGCGGAGAACCCGGGCAGCGTGCCCACCCGCAGCTGGCTGTACTACCTGTGGAAGGACAACGCGCACCAGGGTCAGAACTGGTGCAAGTACGGCAAGGCTAACGGCAGCTACGTCCAGCAGATCGAGTGGGACGACTGCCGGTCGGGCAACATCTGGACGGCGGGCCAGGCAGTGATCGCCTCGATCGGCCAGGGCTACGTCTCGGTCACGCCGCTGCAGCTGGCGCGGGCCTACGCGGCCCTGGCCAACGGCGGCACGCTGTACAGCCCGCGCATCGGCGAGGCGCTGATCAGCCCGGCGGGCCAGGTGGTGGGCAGGATCACGCCTCCGGTGGCCGGCCATCTTCCGGTGGCCAAGTCGACACTCGCGTATATCAGGCACGCGCTGGCCGGCGTGGTCACCAGCGGCACGGCAGCTGGGACGTTCGGCGGCTTCCCGCTCGGCAAGGTCTGCGTGGCAGGCAAGACCGGTACCGCCCAGGTCAGCGGAAACCAGTCGACCTCGGTGTTCGCCTCGTTCGCGCCGTGCGACCACCCCAAGTACGTCGTGGTGATGATGATCCCGAACTCCGGTTTCGGCGCGCAGGTCTCCGGGCCAGCGGTCCGGCAGATCTGGGACGGGATCTACGGCCTCGAGGGCCACAAGGCGGCGCTGCCGGGCGGGGTCCTGCCCGGCCTGCCGCATCTGGACCGGGCCGGCCAGCTGGTCCCGCCCGCCGGGTTCGGGCCGGCGGCCGCCAGGCCGGGGCAGGCCGGGGCAGCAAGCCGCCGGAGGCGGCACCCGTGAGCTGGGTGAGCAGCCAGTCCCGCCGTCGGAGCAGCCCGGCCTGGGCGGCTGTCCGCCGGGCCGCCGCCAGGGTGGCGGGCCGCGACTCGGCGCTCCGGCAGGCTGACTGGCTGCTGCTCTGCACGGTGCTCGCGCTCACCCTGCTCGGGACGCTGATGATCTGGTCGGCGACCCAGCCGATGCTGCTGCAGCAGGGCGCCAATCCGCACGGCTTCCTGATGAAGCAGCTGCTCAACATCGCCCTGGGGCTGATCCTGATGCTGGTCGTGGGCTCGCTTGATCCCCGTCAGCTCAGGCTCTTCGCGCCGATCGTCTACGGCCTGTCCTGCCTCGGGCTGCTGGCCGTGCTGACCCCGCTCGGCAGCATCGTCAACGGGGCCCGATCGTGGATCTCGATCGGAGCCGGCTTTCAGGTCGAGCCGTCGGAGTTCGCCAAGCTGTCGGTCATCGTGATCAGCGCCATGCTGCTGTCCGGGCTGCGGCCCGGCGAGAAGCGGCCGGGGAGCAAGGCCGTGGGGCTGACCCTCGGAATGGCGGCGGTCCCGATCCTGCTCGTCGCCGCCGAGCCCGACCTCGGGGTGATGATCGTGCTGGTCCTGCTGGTGGTCGGGCTGATCGCGCTGTCCGGCGTCCGGCTCCGCTGGCTAGCCGGGATGGTGGCCGTATCGGCACTGGCGATCACTGCCGTCGCCAAGCTGCACCTGCTCAAGGCCTATCAGCTCAGCAGGCTGACGTCGTTCATCAACCCGTCGGCCGACCCGCGCGGAACCGGCTACAGCGCGGCGCAGGCGAAGATCGCGATCGGGTCGGGCGGCCTGCACGGCACCGGCCTGTTCCACAGCCCGATGATCGCCGGCAGCTTCGTGCCCGAGCAGCACACCGACTTCATCTTCGCGGTGGTGGGCAATGAGCTGGGCTTCACCGGCTCGCTGATCGTGATCGGCCTGCTCGCGCTGCTGCTGGTCTGCGCGCTGCGGATCTCGGCTCGCGCCGAGGACCAGTTCGGGATGCTGGTGGCGGCTGGCATCGCGATCTGGTTCGCGGTGCAGGCATTCGTCAACATCGGGATGACCGTCGGGATCATGCCGGTCACCGGCCTGCCGCTGCCGTTCGTCTCCTACGGCGGGTCGGCCATGTTCGCCGACATGATCGCGGTCGGCCTGCTCCAGTCGGTGCGCAGGCCGCGCAACGTCTTCGCTAGCTAGCTCGCGAAGCGGCCCTAACTCGTCCGGCGGAAGGCCATCGACATCACGCGGTCGAAACCCCGGTCGGGCAGGACCCGCCGGGCCAGCAGCAGGGGTCGCGCCCCGAAGCCGGTGACGTAGCGGGTCCTCGGCCGCCGGGTAGTCGCGGCTCCGGCGATGACGCCGCCGACGACCGCCGGGTCGGTGGCCCGGCGCGGGTCGGTGCCCATGGCGCGCAGCACGGAGCTGACCCGGCTGGCCTGGTCGGCATAGGCGGTGGCGCCGGAGGTCTTCTCCAGCTTGTCGGCGGCGATGTCGGCCCACTCGGTCCTGATCGCGCCCGGCTCGACGATGACCACATCGATCCCGAACGGCCTGAGCTCCAGCCTGAGCGAGTCGCTGAGGCCCTCGACCGCGAACTTGGTCGCGTGATACCAGGCGCCGAGCGGCTCGTAGATCTTCCCGCCCATCGAGGAGATGTTGACGATCCGCCCTGAGCGCCGCTCCCGCATCTGCGGCACGACCAGCTGGATAAGCCTGGCCAGGCCGAACACGTTGACCTCGAACTGGTACCTGGCCTCAGCCAGGTCGACGTCCTCGAGCGCGCCATAGGACCCGTAGCCGGCGTTGTTGACCAGGACGTCGATCCGGCCCTGCTCGCCGATGATCCGCGCCACGCCGGCCCGCATTGAAGCGTCGTCGGAGACATCCATGGCCAGCGCGTGAATGCCGAGGCCGGTCAGGCCGGCCAGCCGGTCGGCGCGCCGGCCGGCGGCATAGACGACGTAGCCGCGCTGGCGCAGCTCCCTGGCCGCGGCCTCGCCGATGCCCGACGAGGCCCCGGTGATCAAGGCGACCTGGTCCAGATCCTGCTTGCCCGCATCCCGATCGTGCTCGTCCATGCCTGCTCCCGCTCTTGTCGATGGTCGGCGCCGGCCAGGCGGACCACAGTACTTAAGAGACCTTTGTTCTGCTAATAAAAGACTAGTGTTCTGCTAATCCGGTAGGATGTCAAATCGTGAGCAGCACGCAGAACTTTGCCCGCGCCCGCAGGCCCGAGCACAAGCAGCAGCGCAGGGAGGCGATCCTGGCCGCGGCCGCAGACCTGGCCCGGCGGGAGGGGGTGCAGGGCGTCACCCTGGCCGCCGTTGCCGCGGCGGTCGGGCTGGCCAAGTCCAACGTCCTGCGGTACTTCGGGACCAGGGAGGAGATCTACCTGGCGCTGATGATGCAGGAGTGGCAGGAGTGGACCGAGGAGATCGCCGCCCGCCTCGACGGCATGGTGGCCGGCCCGGGCGAGGTGGCCGGCCCGGGCGAGGTGGCCGGGCCGGGCGAGCTGGCCGGGCCGGGCGAGACGGGCGAACTGGCGGCGGTGCTGGCGGGCTCGCTGGTCGGCCGCCCGCTCTTCTGCGACCTGCAGAGCGTCCTGGCGACCAGCCTGGAGCAGAACGTCGGGCTCGAGGCCGCGCGCGGGTACAAGAGGGTGGCCGTCGGGTCGCTGGACCGGGCTGGCCGGATGATTGCCGCGCGAACCGGGCTCACGCCGACCGAGGGATTCGAGCTCGCCGCGGCCGCCACCACGTTCGCGGGCATGCTCTGGCCCGTCGCTCACCCCGCGGCCGTCCTGCGCGCCCTCTACGAGCAGGAACCAGCGCTCGCCCGGGTCTGCCCGCCGTTCCGCCCCACGCTTGAGCGCCTCATCCACGGCCTGGCCGAGGGCCTGCCGCGGCTGCGCCCCTCAGCCAACCGCAGAGTCGTCAGCTAAGCCGGAGCAGGCGGCTGAGCAGCGTGAGCGTGGGCAGCCGGGCCAGCGTGTCGGATACCTCAGCGGACGCGTACTCCCGGTCCTCGGGGCTGGTGCTCGGGTCCAGCGCCAGGCTGGCCTGGCCGTGCAGGAAGTTCAGCCGGCCGGCCAGGTACATGCCGAACGGTTGCTCGTCGCTGAGCCGGCCCTGGCCGCCCGCGGCGTAGTAGCCGCGGAGCGTGCGAGCGGCCGCCGCCTCGTCGGCCGAGCCCGCGTCATCACCGTGCCAGAACATCAGCAGCCCCGCGAGCTCCTGGCTCGGGCTGGCCGGGCCGGTGTCGTCCCAGTCCAGCGGCACCAGGGCACCGGAACGGCCGACCAGGACGTTATCGGGGTGCAGGTCCCGGTGGCAGGTGACCAGCTGGTCCCGCGCGGCCGGTGCCACCAGGCCAGCCAGGTCGCGCAGAAGTCCGGCCCGGGCGGCCAGTTGCTGGCCCCAGGCGGCTCCCTGCGCCCGTCCCGCGTCAGCCAGCCGGTCCCAGTCCGCCGGGCCGGGAGCCGTCTCGTACCACGGGTCGGGGGGTCCGTGCGGCGGCAGCGCCAGCGCGTGCAGCGTTCCCAGCAGCTCGCCGATCCGGCTTGCTACGCCGGGGTCGGCCAGGTCAGCGGGTTCTCCGTCGATCCAGTCGTACAGCCGGAGCCAGCCGCCGCCGCTGCCGCCCGGGCCGCCGGTGCCGTCGCTGGTCAGCGGGACCGCGAACTGACCGCTGCGGCCGGGCAGGCTGCGCGGCAGCGGGATGCCCGCTGCCGCCAGGTGGGCCGTGAACGCCGTCTCCTGGCGGACTGACGCCTCGTCGGGTTCGTCGAGCAGGTGCTTGACCGCATAACAGCCCGGCTGGCTCGAACCCAGATCGAGGCGCCAGATTCGTCCGGTCGCGCCGCGCGACACCGCGGTGATCGAAGTTCCGGGCCCCGCGGTCAGGCCGAATGCCGAGCAGACGAGCCCGGCCGTCACCTGGCCCCGGGGGACGGGCTCAGGCGGGCGGGCACCTGCTGTGACGGGCGTCAAGCTCGAGCGCGCTAGTCGATGCCAGCGCCGGGCGGGGGACTCTGCCGGTCACGCGGGGCGGTTGCGCCGTTGAGCGAAGCCGTGCCGTTGAGCGTGACGTTGCCGTTGGGCGTGGCGGTGCCGTTGGCCGGAATCGTAACCGGCGCGGGGACCCGGGCTCCGCTGGCGAGCGTCGCAGCCGCGGGACCGGCGGCCGTCGCCGCGGCCCCGTCGCGATGCCAGGGCTGCGCGCGGATCAGCCACACCGCCAGGCCCACCACGGCCACCGTCCCCAGGATGATCCCGAGCGCGGCGGTGGGCACGCCGACGTACTTCAGCCCGGACGCGAAGATCACGAAGGTGATGATCGGCCTGATGTAGCGGTCCGGCGCGTGCGAGGAGAAGTACGAGCCGATCAGCACGGCGGGCACGCTGCCGATCACGATCGACGCCGTCACCCCGAAGACCGGCGTGCCCCAGATCAGGGCGCCGAGCGCGGCCGCCATGGTGAGCGGAACGGCCTGCGTCAGGTCGGTACCCACCAGCCGGTTCGCCCCAAGCAGCGGATAGACGAAGAGCAGCAGCACGATCATCAGCGAGCCCGAGCCGACCGAGGTGAGTCCGACGATCAGGCCGCCCACCATGCCGATCGCGATCGTGGGCAGCGGCCGCACGGTGATCTCGGACATCGTGCCGAGCCGCTTGTGGCCACTCCGCCGGTCGAGCACGTAGCGCAAGACCATCGCGCCCGCGCCGATCAGCAGCGCCACCCCCAGCGCGAGCTCGACGTGGGTCTGGTCGACCGCGCCGCCAGCGCCGAGCAGGTGCAGCAAATACGTCCCGAGGAACGCCATCGGCACCGACCCGATCACCATCCAGCCGACCATGCGCAGGTTGACGGTGCCCTTGTGCAGGTGCATGGCGGCGCCGAACGGTCGCATCAGCACGGCGGCCACCAGGTCACTGGAGATCGCCGACGACGGCGTCACGTTGAACAGCAGGATCAGCATCGGGGTCATCAGTGCCCCGCCGCCCGCCCCGGTGAGCCCGACGAGCAAGCCCACGATCGCGCTGCCGAGAATTATGTACAGATCGAGATGCATGACGATCCGTTCCTCACCCGCTCGAATTGCCTACACTTCTGATCTGGAATAGGGCATAAGTATATTTAATTCCCGATCGATATCCAATGGAAATCAGAGTCTTGGCCGGATAATCGCCGCGTTAAGCCGGACGTCGGCGCCTCACCGCGCATCTGTCGGCGGTCGGTAAGCTGTAACGATGCCTGTCCAGTCCGTGTACCCCCGGCTTGAGTCGCTGCTCCCGCTGGTGCGCAAGCCCATCCAGTACGTGGGCGGCGAAATCAACAGCGTCGTCAAGGACTGGGACGACGCCGATGTCCGCTGGGCGCTGATGTACCCGGACGCGTATGAGGTAGGCGTGCCCAATCAGGGCATCCAGATTCTTTACGAGGTGCTGAACGAGCGCGATGGCGTGCTCGCCGAGCGCACCTACTGCGTCTGGCCGGACCTGGAAGCACTGATGCGCCAGCACCAGGTGCCGCAGTTCACGGTCGACGCGCACCGGCCGGTCAGGGCCTTCGACGTGCTCGGGGTCAGTTTCGCGACCGAACTCGGCTACACCAACCTGCTGACCGCGCTCGACCTCGCCGGGATCCCGCTGCCGGCCGCCGACCGGGGCGCCGGCGACCCCGTCGTGCTGGCCGGCGGGCACGCCGCGTTCAATCCCGAGCCGATCGCTGAGTTCATCGACGGCGCCGTGCTCGGCGATGGCGAGCAGGCCGTGCTGACGATCACTGACCTGATCAGGGACTGGAAGCGGGCCGGGCGCCCGGGCGGCCGCGATGGCCTGCTGCTCCGCCTGGCCGCCGTGGGCGGCGTCTACGTGCCGCGCTTCTACGACGTGCGCTACCAGCCCGACGGAACAATCGGCGCGGTCGTCCCGAACCGGCCTGGCGTACCGCGCGCGGTCGCCAAGCACACCGTCTCCGACCTGGACTCGTGGCCGTACCCGAGCAAGCCGATCGTGCCGGTGGCCGAGTCGGTGCACGAGCGGTTCAGCGTGGAGATCTTCCGCGGCTGCACCAGGGGCTGCCGGTTCTGCCAGGCCGGCATGATCACGAGGCCGGTCCGGGAGCGCTCGATCACCACGATCGGCAACATGACCGAGGCCGGGCTGGCCGCCAGCGGGTTCTCCGAGGTCGGGCTGCTCTCGCTGTCCAGCGCCGACCACAGCGAGATCAACCAGATCGCCACCGACCTGGCCGACCGGTACGAGGGCACGAACACCGGGCTGTCCCTGCCATCCACCAGGGTGGACGCGTTCAACGTGACGCTGGCCGACGAGCTCAGCAGGAACGGCCGCCGGTCCGGGCTCACCTTCGCCCCGGAGGGCGGTACCGACCGGATCCGCAAGGTGATCAACAAGATGGTCACCGAGGATGACCTGATCTCAACGGTGTCGACCGCCTACGCCAGCGGCTGGCGGCAGGTCAAGCTCTACTTCATGTGCGGCCTGCCGACCGAGACCGACGACGACGTGCTGGCCATCGCCAGGGTCGCGCACCGGGTGATCGAGGCGGGCCGGAAGGCCAGCGGGCGGCGCGACATCAGGTGCACCGTGTCGATCGGCGGGTTCGTGCCGAAGCCGCATACGCCGTTCCAGTGGGCGGCCCAGTGCGACCACGAGACCGTCGACGCCCGGCTGAGGGCACTCGGCGCGGCGATGCGGGCCGACCGCGGCTACGGATCGTCGATCGGGTTCCGGTACCACGACGGCAAGCCCTCGGTGGTCGAGGGGCTGCTGTCCCGCGGCGACCGCCGGGTCGCCAAGGTCATCAGGGCCGTCTGGGAGGACGGCGGGCGGTTCGACGGGTGGAGCGAGTACTTCTCGTTCGAGCGCTGGGCGGCCTGCGCCGACGCGGCCCTCGCGGGTGACGGCGTCGACCTGGCCTGGTATACGACGCGGGAGCGCTCGTACTCGGAGATCCTGCCGTGGGATCACCTGGACACCGGGCTCGACCGGGACTGGCTCTGGCAGGACTGGCAGGCCGCCGTCGACCCGGCGGGCGCGGCCGAGGTCGAGGACTGCCGGTGGACGCCGTGCTTCGAGTGCGGAGTGTGCCCGGCGATGGACACGCAGATCGAGACCGGGCCGACCGGCGCCAGGCTGCTGCCGCTGACGGTGGTCGGCCCGCGGGGTGACGGCTAGGTGGCCCGGCCAGTGCCGGGAGGGCCGCCACCAGCGCCCACGGTTCAGCGGCTTGCAATCAGGTACGCTAAGAGAGGCAGGATGCGCTTCGCGAGCCACCGGGATGTGGCGCGCGCGATGGAGCGGGGAGTGCGCAAGGCCGGGATTCCGGTCGCTTACTCTGCGGGGTTCTCGCCGCATCCGAGGATTTCGTATTCGGGCGCGGCTCCGACGGGATCAGCGAGCGAGGCGGAATACCTCGAGCTCTCTGTTACCTGCCGTTGCGAGCCGGACGACATCGGTCGGCGGCTTGACGCAGCGCTGCCGGACGGGATTGACGTGATCGAGGTTGTGGAAGCGGACGGCAAGTCCGCTGGACTACAGCTTGAAGCCTCCGACTGGGAGGTGAGCTGGCCGGGCGTGGCACCAGACGATGCCGCCTCGGCGGTGCGGGCGTTCCTCGCCGCGCCGAGCGTCGAAGTCGAGCGCCTGACCAGCAAGGGGACGCGCATCCTGGATGCCCGCGCGGCGGTGGTCAGCCTGACGAGCACGGCCGCCCCGGCGGGCACGGACGCTACCCGGCGTGCCGGAACGGACCCGGCTGCCGGATGTGCGATACTTCGAATGATTGTTCGGCAGATGACACCTGCCGTCCGACCAGATGACGTCCTGACCGCGCTTCGCCAGTTGTCGGCCCTTGAGCCTGGCTCGCCGCCAACGGCGACGAGATTGTGGCAGGGGCCGATGAGTGCACTGACCGCGGCTCAGACGGGAGCCCAGACGGGGATGAGCGTGATCTGCGAGGCGGCCGGCCCTGACCGGCCCGGGCAGCCGATGGCAGCCGCTTCCTCGCCCGCGCGCGACACCGCGGGACTCCCGGCCGCGAGCCCGGTGCCCGTCATCCACAAGCCTGAACAGAACTTGCCGGAGCCGAGGCCAGCACGCCAGGGCCCGGTTGCCGGCGCAGGAGAACTCAGATCAGGACGCACGACAGACAAGGCAGTGCGCCTGGAGGCGGAGAGCGCCGACACGGCGCCAGCCACCCAGGCGCGTGCGAACGAACAGCTTCCGCGTGGCACGCACGGTCAGCTCGCTGACCCGCGCGCCCGGAAGCCCGACGGAAGAGATTGCCCGGATGCTCGAAACCGAGCCACAGAACAGACAGCCAGATCCCAATGAGCCAGAAGGCGCTGGTCAGAACCAGAATCCTGGCCAGGAAGGCAGTCACAGGCGCGGCTTGCTGCGCAGGGGCCGCCGAGGGGTGACCAAGGGGGCCGGACTGCCGGCCTTCAAGTCGGGTGCTCCGGCCGAGGGCGAGCGGCCCGAGTCCGGCGCCGGGCAGGCGTCCGGTTCCGGCGCTGGCGCCGCGGGCAGTGCCGTTCCGGCCGTGCCCGTGGTTCCGGCCAGCCAGCCGGCCCAGGACAGCTCGGCGGCCCGCGGCGGCGGATCACAGGCGCCAGTCCCCGCGGCGGCGTTCCAGCCGCCGGTGGTGGTCTTCCAGCCGCCTGCCCTGACCGACCGGCCGCCGGCCGAGCCCGCCCGTCCGCACAGCGATGACGGCGAGGATGACGGCGACGGACCTGGCGCCGCTTCGCGCCGGCGCCGGCGCGGCGGACGTGGCCGCGGCAAGGGCGGAACCGGCGAGCCCGGCTCGGGTGACGCCGCCGGCCCAGGCGGTGGTCAGGGCGGCGACCAGAGTGCTGCCCAGGGCGGCCCGGGGCGGTCCGGTGCCGACGCTGGCCCGGGCACCGCGGACAAGCGCGGCGGGGGAGTGCAGGAGCGCTCCGCCGCGGGCAAGGCTGACCCGGGCCGGACCGACGGGGCCAGGACGCCGGCGTCCAGGGACGGCGGACGGGAGCAGGCCGGTGATGACGGCGCGGACGGCGACGGCGGCAGCTCGTCCACCAGGCGCCGGCGCCGGCGCCGGCAGCGCACCGGCGCGGTGGTGCCGGGCGGCGAAGTCCCGGCGTCCGATGAGCCGGCCGACACGGTAGTCCACATCCGCGAGCCGCGCCCGGCCGCTGAGCCTGACGACGTCCGCGCGGTCAAGGGCTCGACCAGGCTCGAGGCCAAGCGGCAGCGGCGGCGCGAGGGCCGCGACACCGGCAGGCGCCGGCCGCCGATCGTCAGCGAGTCGGAGTTCCTGGCCCGCCGCGAGGCGGTCGAGCGCGTCATGGTCGTGCGCCAGCAGGGGGACCGGACCCAGATCGCGGTGCTTGAGGACGGCGTCCTGGTCGAGCACTACGTGGACAAGGCCAGCCACCAGTCCTATGTCGGCAACGTGTACCTGGGCAAGGTGCAGAACGTGCTGCCCTCGATGGAGGCGGCGTTCGTCGATATCGGCAAGGGGCGGAACGCCGTCCTGTATGCCGGCGAGGTTAACTTCGACGCGAGCGGCCTCGAGGGCGTCGCGAAGCGGATCGAGTCAGCGCTCAAGTCCGGCCAGTCGATCATGGTGCAGGTCACCAAGGACCCGATCGGGCACAAGGGCGCCAGGCTGACCAGCCAGGTGAGCCTGCCGGGCCGGTACCTGGTCTACGTCCCCGGCGCCTCGATGACGGGCATCAGCCGCAAGCTGCCCGACACCGAGCGGAACAGGCTGAAGCAGATCCTGAAGAAGGTGGCGCCCGAGGACGGCGGCATCATCGTCAGGACCGCCGCGGAGGGCGCGTCCGAGGAAGAGCTGCAGCACGACGTGACCAGGCTGGTCGCGCAGTGGCAGGCGATCGAGCGCAAGGCCAAGACGGCCAGCGCGCCGGACCTGCTGTACGGGGAGCCCGACCTGACCATCAGGGTCGTGCGGGACATCTTCAACGAGGACTTCACCAAGCTCGTCATCGCCAGCGACAGCGAGTGGGACCTGGTCGACGAGTACGTGCGCTACGTCGCGCCGAACCTGGCCGAGCGGCTCGAGCGGTGGACCGACGATAAGGACCTGTTCACGGCCTACCGGATCGACGAGCAGCTGCAGAAGGCGCTGGACCGGAAGGTCTGGCTGCCGAGCGGCGGCTCGCTGGTGATCGACACCACCGAGGCCATGACGGTCATCGACGTGAACACCGGCAAGTTCACCGGCCAGGGCGGCAACCTGGAGCAGACCGTCACCAGGAACAACCTTGAGGCGGCCGAGGAGATCGTCAGGCAGCTGCGGCTGCGTGACATCGGCGGCATCATCGTGATCGACTTCATCGACATGGTGCTCGAGAGCAACCGTGATCTGGTGCTGCGGCGGCTGATCGAGTGCCTGGCGCGCGACCGGACCAA
>JADGPC010000051.1 GCA_017882645.1 Streptosporangiales bacterium
AAGGCCTCCCGGGAGGCTTACCTGGAGCTGGTCACGACGCCGGGATTCGCCGATGTGATCGCCGAGTCGAGCCCGCTGGAAGAGCTGGGCGAGCTGCGGCTCGGCTCGCGGCCGGCCCGGCGCAGCGGGGCCTCGAGCGGGCGTGACCTGGCCGACCTGCGCGCCATCCCGTGGGTGTTCGCCTGGGCGCAGACCCGGGCGAACCTGCCCGGCTGGTACGGACTGGGCAGCGGTCTGGTCGCGGTCGGCGACCTGGCCGCGCTGCGTGCGGCATACCGGGAGTGGCCGCTGTTCGCGAGCATGATCGACGTCGCCGAGATGAGCCTGGCCAAGGCCAACCGCGACCTCGCCGTGGGGTTCCTGTCGCTCGGCGGGCGGGTCGATGTGACGGCGGCGGTGCTGGCCGAGTTCGACCTGACCCGCGAGCAGGTGCTCGCCGTCCTCGACCAGGTCCAGCTGCTCGAGCGCAAACCGCAGCTGTCCACCGCGGTCTCGCTGCGGGCGCCGTACATCGACGCGCTCAGCCACCTGCAACTCCGGGCACTGCGGCTGTTGCGGCACACCGCCTGGCCGGACGACGAGCAGTCGCAGCGGCTGCGCCGGCAATGGGGGCGGGTGTTGCTGCTCACCGTCAACGGCGCCGCCGCCGGACTGCAGAACACGGGGTGAGAGTTGCCGGCAGCACGTGCTGACGCGTGTTGACCCGGGGGCGGTCCATCCGCCGGTCCGGCTGGCCGCCGTGGAGCTCGGGCTGGCCTCCGGTCAGGTTCCCGAGGCACTCGCGGGCGAGGTCGCCCGTCTCGACGCCGGGACCGTGGTGCTGCCGGACGATGGGCCTGCGGCCGCCGTGTACCTGCTCGGATAGCGTTCGGGGGTGACGTCGGTACCCAAGGTCAGCTCGTGACGGATCGCTATCAGGTCGTGCCGGCGGCCTACGTCCTGCTCCGCCGCGGCGACCATCCGGGCGAGGTTCTGCTGCAGTTGCGGCGCGGCACGGGATACCGGGACGGCTACTGGGCGGCCGCGGCGGCCGGGCACGTCGAAGCCGGTGAAGCCGTCTTCGCGGCAGCCTGCCGGGAAGCGACCGAGGAGCTCGGCGTCCAGGTCGGGGTCGGCGACCTCATCCCGGTGACGGTGATGCACCGCACCCAGGGGAACCACCGGCCGATCGACGAGCGGGTCGACTTCTTCTTCGAGTGCCGGCGCTGGGACGGTGAGCCTCGCCTGGTCGAGCCGGACAAGGCTGCCGAGTTGGGCTGGTTCGCGCTGGACGCACTGCCGCACCCGGTGGTGCCGCACGAACGGTTCGTGCTCGACGCGCTTCGCGACGGTTCGATCGCGCCGATCACCGCCTTCGGTTTCTAGCGCGTCGTCGTCCGGCAGGTGGAAGCGCTGCCGCCGCAGGCGATGCGCCGTCCGCCGGAGGCCCGGTCTCGCCCATAGAGGCCATGGGAAAACGGTCGTGCCCTGCGGTTCACTTGATGCAGACGGGTTAGGGAAAACCCGGTTCGACCCTCTGCGTCCTGCAGTCTGCGAGATGGACGTCGCCGCCCCGGAATGACGCCAGGGGCCAGGGCAGAGTCGTTGTGCAGCAATGTCATTCGGGCGCAGGGCGCCGGGCGGCTGCGACCGACTGCGCGCCGGTGCCGTTGTGCTGCGGCCGCGAGGCGATCCGATCGCCGCGCTGAGGTCGCCTCCGCTCCACTCGGCGAGCGATCCGACGGCCGGGCTGCGTCAGTGCGTGTGCCGTGCGGCGTGCCCTGCCCGCGCGAACAGTCCAGGGGGACAGCATGGGCGAGATCGGCGCGGCGTCGGCCGCCTTCTTCGGTGCTGTTCTCAGCCTGGTCGGCACCGGCCTCTACCTGCGCGACATCCGGCGCGGGCTCACCACGCCGCACCGCGGGAGCTGGTTGGTCTGGGGTGTGATCAGCGTCCTGGCGGCGCTGTCCCATCGTGCCGAGGGCGGCGGGTGGAGCCTGCTCGTGCTGGGTGGGCAGGCGTTCGCCACCCTGCTCGTGCTGGCCTGTGCGGTGCGGTGCGGCGCGGTGTCGGACGGCTGACGGTCGAGAACGTGGTGATGCTGGGATTGGCCTCGCTCGGGCTGGTCGGCTGGTTGCTGTTCACGGACCCGATGGCGGCCACGGCGTGCGCCGCGGTGGCCGACGGTGCCGGTCTGCTGGCGATGGCGCCCAAGGCATGGGCCGATCCGAACTCGGAGACCCTGGCCACGTACGCCTTGGCCGGCGCCACCGGGCTGCTCGCTGCGCTCGCGGTGGAGGCCTGGGACGTCGCGCTCCTGCTGTTCCCTGTTTACTTCTGTCTCGGCAACACGGCGACGGCGATACTGATCGCGCTGCGCCGGCGTGCCGTGTCCGAGGTGCCGGCGGGGACGGCCCCTCTTGCCGCCTCTGTCGCTTCTACTGCTTCTGCCCTGAACCCGGAGGCCTTCGTTCTTGCCGCGCAGCGGTACAGCACCGTTCCGCCCGGTCCGCGGCACTGCCGCAACCTGCCGGCCTGGTGAGCGCAGGTGATCACTGCTGAGCGCGCGGGGTCGAGGCGGAATCGACG
>JADGPC010000337.1 GCA_017882645.1 Streptosporangiales bacterium
ATTCACCCCCCGACTGTCGGCAGGTAACCCCGCGTGAGTCCAACGGCCATCGCGCTTGTCCTGGCTGCCGCGATCGCCCACGCAAGCTGGAACCTGTTCGGCAAGCAGGCCGCCGCCACCGGCGCGGCGTTCTTCATCTGGCTGGTCGCGGCGTGCGTCACCGTCGGCTACCTTCCGGTGGCCGCCGTCACGGTGCTCGTGACGCACCCGCACCTGACCGGCCTGAACTGGTTGTTCCTGGTCGGCACCGGCATCCTGCATTCCGGCTACTTCCTGTTCCTCCAGCTCGGTTACCGGCTGGGCGACTTGTCGCTCGCCTACCCGATCGGCAGGGGAACCGGTGCCATGCTCGCCGCCCTGGCGGGCATCGTGCTGCTCGGCGAGCGGCCGAGCCCGGTCTCCGCGGCCGGGATCCTCGCCATCATCGCTGGCGTCGTGCTGATCGGCCTGCCTGCCCGGGCCGGCCCCGCCCTGGCCGGCCCCGCCCTGGCCGACCCTGACCCGGCCCACCCTGACCCGGCCCACCCTGACCCGGCCCACCCTGACCCGGCTGAGCCAGCCGAGTCCGGGGCCCGGCCTGCCGGACGGCGGGCCCGCCCGGGACCAGTTGCCTTCGCGCTCACGACCGGCGTCTTCATCGCCTGCTACACGATCTGGGACAAGTACGCGGTCTCGAGCCTGCACACCGAGCCGATCCTGCAGGGTTACGCCGGCTTCCCGGTCATGGCCGCCGTGTTCGCGCCCGTCGTGCTCAGGGACAGGCAGCGGCTGGCGCGGGTCTGGCGGTCGTTCCGACCTCAGGTGCTCGGCACCGCCCTGCTATCGCCGCTGGCCTACATCCTGGTGCTGATCGCGCTGAGTTTCACCGCGGTCAGCGCGGTCGCGCCAGCCAGGGAGATCAGCGTCCTGTTCGGCGTGCTGCTCGGCAGGCGGCTGCTCGGGGAGGGAGCGCTCGCCCGGCGCCTGGCCGCCGCGGCAGCGATCGTGGCCGGCATCATCGCGGTGGCCGTCGGCTAGCGGCTCGCCGGCCGGCGGTCGCATTCCGCGCCGCCCCGATCCAGCGCCACGCGCCTCCGCGCCGACCCGGCACCACGAGCCCCGGGCCCGATCGAGCGGCACGAGGCGGTCCGGCCGAACCTGGCCGACCACGCCTCGGAGCCCGGCCGCGGTGGCCCTATTCTGCCAATTCGGTGCGTGATATGCCGACGGTCAGAAGTTGTCATTAAATGGCTGACCTGCCGCGTTAAGAACGATGAAACTAGTCGGCGAGCCGAGTATTATGCCTAGCCGGCGAACCCAATGACTGTTAACGTACAGCAAAATGCGTTACCCCACGGGGGAAAAGAAAAAGGGGATGCTTAATGCTACGTCGTCATAAAGGCGTTCCGGTTGCCATCGCGGCAGCGGGAACACTGGTCAGCATGCTGGCACTGGTGCCAGCAACAACGGCCGCCGCAGCGCCGACCTGGCGCACCCACGTCTGCCACGGAACGCCACAGCACCCGGGCGAACTCGTCGGTGTCAATCTGGACGTCATAGTCCGCGGCTTGTGCCTCGTTCAGAACGGGCCCGTGGCGGTTTCGCGCAACGTCATCATCACTCCGCACTCGGCGCTTATCGCGGCATTCGCCCGGCATGACACCCATATGAATATCGCGGGCAGCATAATAGTCCACAAGGGAGGCGCGCTAATCCTCGGATGCAATCCACGCTCATTCCCGTGCCTGGACGACCCGAGCAAGAAGCACCCGTCACTCGTCAGCCGTGACCGGGTGGGCGGGAGCATCGTCGGTCTCGCGGCGCTCGGCATCGTGGTGCACAACGCCTGGATCGGCCACAGCATCGCCCAGTCCGGCGGAGGCGGCGGCCGGACATGCAAGCCGCAGGGAGTGTTCGCGGCCAATCACAGCCCCGTTTACAGCGCCTACGAGGACAACTGGATCGGCGGCGGCGTGTTCATCAGCAACCTGCGCACCTGCTGGCTCGGCGTGATCAGGAACTGGACCGGCGACAGCGTGCACATCGTGAAGAACCAGGCTGCCGACCCCGACGCGATGGAGATCATCTCTAACGTCGTGCACGGCAACCTGGTCTGCTGGCGGAACAGCCCGAAGGTCCAGTTCGGCGACTCGCGCGGGACGCCGAACCAGGTCGGCAGGCGCGCACTGCTCGAGTGCAGCTTCCGCCGGATCCTGCCGAACCCATCCCACCAGCACGTGCACTTCTCGCACATCTCGGTGCACCTGCACTAGCCAGTAACAGCGTGGGCACCTTGCTGTCGAGAGCGACAGTAAGGTGCCCACGCTGCTGTCAGCGCCGGCGAGCGACGCTGCTCAGGAGATCTCGATGAACCGCTGCCGCTCTCCGATGATCTCCCTGATCCTGCGGACCCGGGTCTCGATGGCGGGGATGTCGATCTCGTTGAGCGCCAGCACCTGGCCGAGGTCGCGGGCCAGCACGTCCGACTCGCCGACCAGGTTCCAGTCGAACTGGAGCAGGTCATTCAGGCCGACCCGGCGCACCCGGTCCCACACCTTGTCGGTGTTGAGTACCGGCAGCCCCTTGACCACCGACGCCACGTCGTCGATGGCGCGGATCAGCCGCTCCGCCCGGCGGATCGGCTCCATCACCTCGGCCGGCGGAAACGGCTGTTCCCTGGTGGACGGCGGCACCTCGTCCGTCCGCCACCGGCTGATCAGCTGCCTGATGGCGGCCGTCGTCTCGCCGAGGCCGCGAACAACCCGCTCGCGCACTAGCTGATCGTCTGACCGCAGGCGACCCTTCTCGGTGTAGACGTCGGAGGCGAGCAGGCTGCGCAGCCGGTCGGCCAGGGTGTCAGGCACGGTCAGGCCCCATGCTTGACGCCATCACCCAGATTCGGCATGCCGGGCACGCCGCCGAGGCCGGTGAGCCCGATGTTGAACGGCTCTCCGATCGCCATGTTCGGCGCCGACAGCAGGCCGTGCTCGGTCATCTTCATGGCCATGTACACGCGCACCGAATCGACCTCCGACAGGCCGAACGCGCGCAGCGAGATCAGCTCGCGCATCCGCTCGTCCCGCGGCCGCATCAGCACCTTGACGTCGTTCAGCGTGATCCCGTAAATGCTCAGAAAGTCCTGCAGGTGGCCGCGGACGAGCTCGGTGATCTCGTGGATCCGCTCGTTGATCATCTCCAGCGGCGTCACTTGAACGAGCTGGTTGACGGCCTGCTCGACGACCGGGCCAGCGTAGGCGTTCAGTGCCTCCGTGGTGAAGAAATGGCCCTGGTACGGCATGTGCGTCACCAGCTTGACCGCGTCTTCCTTGCTGTCGACGTGCACGTAATAGTCCACGTCGTAGACCATCTCGGCGAGTTCGCGGGAGAGCGCAAGGCCCTGGGCCTTCGCGACGCTCTTGGCCGCGGAGACGAACAGCGCCTCGTACTGCCACGGCGACTGGCCACTGTAGAACGCCTGCTGGATGCTGCCGATCAGCGGCCGGTCGGTGGTCTGCACCGGGTACTGCCCGCCGGAGTAGACGTCGAAGATCGCGCCCCGCGACTTCAGCACGCAGAAGTGATTGCTCTCCACCGTGAGCAGGCTGCCGGTCTGGATGTCGTTGCCCGGGTGGTGGTACATCAGGACCCCGGGGCCCATCACTTCCGTACCGTCATTGTTCAACGTGCTAATCACGTTGCGAATTGCCATGTCCCCTCCTGGAACATAACGCCTGGCCTGCCGCCCGGCGGTCCAGACACATACTGGCAGATCGGGATAGGATTTCTAGCCCCGTCACCGGACAAGGCCGACATTATCGGGTTTGCCGGTCAGGGCGCCCGGGCCGGCTGAGGGAGGCGGCCGGGGCTACGCCAGCGCGGCTGCCGCTGCCCGCGCCGCCGCTGGCAGGGCGTCCGCGATCCTGGCGATGGCCAGGTCGTCGTGGGCGGCCGAGACGAACCATGCCTCGAAAGGCGAAGGAGGCAGGTAGACGCCTCGGTCCAGCATCGCGTGGAAGAACGCCGCGTAGGCCGCGCCGGACTGGGCTCGCGCCTGCCCGAAGTCCCTGACCGGAGTGGTAACCCCCAGGAAGAACGAGAACAGGTTGCCAGCCTCCTGCAGCCGAAACGGCACCGCCGCCTCGGTGAGCGCATCAGCCGCGAGCCTGGCAATCGCGGCCGCCGCCGCGTCGACCTGCTGGTACACCTCGGGCGTGCACTGGCGCAGCGTAGCGAGTCCGGCCGCGGTGGCCAGCGGGTTCCCCGCCAGCGTCCCGGCCTGGTAGACGGGCCCGGCCGGCGCGAGCAGGTCCATGATCTCGGCCCGGCCGCCGAAGGCCGCAGCGGGCAGCCCGCCGCCCATGACCTTGCCGAAGGTCATCAGGTCCCCGGCCACCCCCTCGCGTCCGTACCAGCCGGAACGCGTCACCCGGAACCCCGTCAGGACCTCGTCCATGATCAGCAGCGCACCGTATTCACCGCACAGCGCGCCGAGTAGTTCGTTGAAGCCCGCAGACGGCGGGACGACGCCCATATTCGCCGGGCAGGCCTCGGTGATCACGCAGGCGATCTCGGTCCCGTTCTCCGCGAAGGCCTGCCGGACGGCCTCGGTGTCGTTGTACGGCAGCACGATGGTCTCGGCGGTGACCGTTCCCGTGACGCCGGACGAGTCGGGCAGCGCGAACGTCGCCACGCCCGATCCGGCCGCCGCCAGCAGCGCGTCCACGTGACCGTGGTAGCAGCCAGCGAACTTCACCACCAGGCGCCGGCCGGTGAAGCCGCGGGCCAGCCGCAGCGCGGACATCGTGGCCTCGGTCCCCGAGCTCACCAGCCTGACCTTCTCGACCGGCATCCTGGCGGTGATCTCCTCGGCTAGCTCGACCTCGCCTGGCGTGACCGTGCCGAAGGACGTGCCGCGGCCGATGGCCTGGCCGAGCGCGCTGGTCACCGCCGGATGCGCGTGCCCGAGAATCATCGGCCCCCAGGAGCAGATCAGGTCGACGTAGCTGGTGCCGCTGACGTCGGTCAGGTACGGGCCGCGGCCCGATGCCATGAACACCGGCGCGCCACCCACGGCGCCGAACGCCCGGACCGGCGAGTTCACTCCGCCGGGCAGCACCGCACAGGCCCGCGCGTAAAGGTCAGCCGCTAGCTGCCGGTCCGTCTCCGCTGTCATTGACCAATCTCCTCGCACGCATCAGCCAGAAACTCGAGCAGTCGCAGCGGGTCTGGCAGCCGCGCCGCCTCCGGCCGCACCAGCCACCGCGCCGCCGCGCCGCCGCTCAGCCGGGACGGCGGCGCCAGCACGTAACTGTCCCGGCAATGCCAGCGCAGGCCAGTGACCGCGGGGACCGTTTCTGGCTCGCAGTCCAGATGGCACGACCACCACTCGTCCTCGTCGGCGACGGCGGTCCTGCTAGTGACGAAGAACAAGGCCCGGTCCTGGGCCCCGATAGCCACTGGTCCTGGCTGGATCCCGGCCCGCTCGAGCCGGCTCAGCGCGATCGATCCGGCCACCCCGGGGACGTCGAGCACGTCGAAGGTGCGGCCGGTCACCAGCAGCACGCTGGCCTTCGGAAGAGCACTCCACCAGCGCGCCACGACCGCTGGGTCGAAGGTCGCCTCGCGCTGCCACGCGGGCGACAGCGGGTGGGCGCCCGGGGCCGGGCAGCCGACCCGGTCACAGCTGCAGGCACGGCCCAGGGCGCCAAGCTGAGGCTGGCGGTCCCGCAGCCGCGCGCCTGCGCATACAGGCCAGCCGAGGGCGGCGTAAGCAGCGGCCGCGGCGGCCATCGCATCGCCTGCCTTGCGGCGCCTGGGTCGCAACACCGCTTCGACCATCTGCTGCCCTCCCGCCCGGCCCTATACCGGTATCGCTGATCGCCCGCCGCACCGGCCGCTTGACCGCACCCACGCTAGCCGAGACGGGCGCCAGCCGAAGCGCGCCAGCCGAGACGGGTGCTAGCGGAGGCGGCCCGCCACTTCCGTGGCCCAGTAGGTCAGGATGATCCCGGCCCCAGCCCGCTTGATCGCCGTCAGGGACTCCATGATCACCCGGTCCCGGTCCAGCCAGCCGCTCGCCGCAGCCGCCTCAACCATCGCGTACTCGCCGCTGACCTGATAGGCGGCCACCGGCAGCCGGACCGAACGCGCGACCAGGCTGATGATGTCCAGGTAGGCAAGTGCCGGCTTGACCATGATCATGTCGGCACCTTCGCCGACGTCGAGCAGCACCTCTCGCAATGCCTCGTCCGGGCTGCCGTGATCCTGCTGATACGAGGCCCGGTCGCCGAACTGCGGAGCGCACTCGGCCGCGTCCCTGAACGGGCCGTAGAACGCCGATGCGTATTTCGCCGCGTAGGCGCAGATGGCGACGTCGGCGAAGCCGCTGGCGTCCAGGGCGCCCCGGATCGCCGCCACCTGGCCGTCCATCATCCCGCTCGGCGCGACCACGTGCGCGCCCGCCCGCGCCTGGGCGAGCGCGATCGAAGCGTATCGCTCGAGCGTCGCGTCGTTGTCCACGTCCCAGGCCGGCGTCAGCACGCCGCAGTGGCCGTGGTCGGTGTACTCGTCCAGGCAGAGGTCGGCCATCAGCACCGTCTCGGTGCCCAGGTCGGCGGCGAGGTCAGCCAGCGCGAGCTGGACGATGCCCGACGGGCTGTCCGCTGCCGAGCCGCGAGCATCCTTCTCGGCCGGAATGCCGAACAGGATCAGGCCGCCCGCCCCGGCGTCCACCGCGGCGGCCGCCGCCTTGCGCAGGCTCTCCCTGGTGTGCTGAAGCACCCCCGGCATCGAGCTGACCGGCTGCGGCTCGCTGATCCCTTCCTTCACGAACAGCGGTTGAACCAGGTCAGCGGGACGCACGTCGGCCTGCGCGACCAGCCGCCGCATGGCGGGAGTCCGCCGCAGCCGGCGCGGCCGGGCCTGCGGGAATCCAGCGGTCATGACAAGACTCCTTTCGCCGGCCGTTCTGCCAACCTAATCCACCGGCGCGGGACCTGGCCCCGGGCCTGCTGCCTGCTGCGCCGCTGCGCTACCTGAGCCTCCTGCGGGCTCCCCTGCGGCGCTCGCTCGGCCGGCGAACCGGCTCCCCGGCCTCGACCGCCGCATCGCGCATCGACGCTCCGTACTCAGAGAGGGCGTCGACCAGCGCCGCAGTCGACGGACTGGGGGCGACGACGTCGACCCGCAGCCCGAACTCGGCTGCCGTCTTCGCGGTCTCCGGCCCGATGACCGCGATCACCGTCACCGCGTGCGGCTTTCCCGCGATCCCGATCAGATTCCTGACCGTCGAGGACGAGGTGAACAGGACCGCGTCGAACCCGCCGCCCTTGATCGCCTCCCTGATCGGGGCGGGCGGCGGGGCGGCCCGGACGGTACGGTAGGCAGTCACGTCCTCGGCTTCCCAGCCCAGCTCGGTCAGGCGTGCGACCAGGCCCTCGGTGGCGATGTCGGCACGCGGCAGCAGCACCCGGTTGATCGGGTCGAGCAGGTCGTCGTAGGGAGGCCAGCTCTTCGCCAGTCCCTCGGCAGACTGCTCGTCGTCGGCTGGCATCAGGTCGGGCGTGATGCCGAAGGCGCGCAGGGACGCGGCCGTCTGCTCGCCCACGGCCGCGACCTTCACGCCGGCGAACGCCCGCGCATCGAGCCCGTACTCCTCGAACTTCTCCCGGACGGCGCGGACGGCGTTAGCCGAGGTAAACGCGACCCACTGATAACGACCCGTTACCAGGCCGCGGACTGCCCGCTCCATCTGCTGCGGCGTGCGGGGCGGCTCGACGGCGATCGTCGGCACCTGCTCGGGAACCGCGCCGCTGGCGCGTAGCTGATCGCAGACGCTGGCCGCCTGCTCCTTGGTCCTGGGCACCAGAACCCGCCAGCCGAACAGCGGCCTGGTCTCGAACCAGGACAGCGACCGCTGAGCCTTGACTACCTCCCCGACCACTGCAATGGCGCGGCCATGCGCAGTGAGCAGGCTCACCCCGGCCGCCTTGAGGTCCGCCGTCACCGTGGCCAGCGTGCTCACCACGGTGTGCTGATCGGTCGTGGTGCCATTCCAGGTGATCGCGAAGGGCGTGCTGTCCGGCCAGCCTCCGGCGATCAGCATCTTGGCGATATCGGCGATTCCCGTCTCGGCCCCGAGGATGACTAGCGTGCCAGGGCCAGCGGACATCCGGCTGACCTCGGCCGCGTGAGTAATCCGCACGTCCCCCGTGACGTCCTGGGTCAGCGGGATTCCGGCGTAGGCGGGGACCGCCGTGGCCGCGGATATCCCAGGAACGACCTCGAACGCCACCTTGGCCTTCGCGCAGGCCGCGGCGTCGGACGCGGCCGTGCAGAACAGGAAGGGATCGCCGCTGAACAGCCGCAGCGCGGTCTGGCCGGACCTGGCTGCCTTGATCAGCATCTTCGGGTCGGAATCCAGCGCTGCGGAGTCGACGACGGTGGCCTCGGGCCGGAGCAGATGCGCGATCCGCTCGCTGACCCACGAGGCCGCGACCACCAGGTCGGCCCGCGCCAGCAGCGCGGCGGCCCTGACCGTCATCAGGCCCTCGTCGCCTGGGCCGACTCCTACCAGGGCGACCAGGCCGCCGCTGCGTCCGTCCGGTGCTTCATGCCCGGCTTTCGTTCCCGTCTTCGTCACGGGCGTGGGGTTCACTACGCATCGTCCCCGTTGGTGAGGTGTCCTGCGGACACGTCCGTATACCTTCCAGCACCACGGCTGAGCAGCTCAGCAGCGACCTGCCGGCCAATGCGGCCGGCCTCGCTGACCGGACCCGCCGCACTCGCCCGCAGTGCCTCTCCCCCGTCGGCCGCCGCGACAATCGCGTCCAGCCGCAATGCATCTGTCCCGGCAGCATACGCGCCGACGGGCGCCGTGCAGCCCGCCTGCAACGCCGCGAGCAGGCTTCTCTCGGCATCGGTGGCTGCGCGGCTGGCCTGGTCATCGATCTGACCCAGCAACTCGGCCAGGTCCGCCCGGCTGGCCAGGCATTCCACGGCCAGGGCACCCTGACCAGGGGCCGGCATCATTTCCTCAGGCTCGAACACCTGGCTGACCACGTCGAGCCGGCCAATCCTGGCCAGTCCGGCGTAGGCGAGGACGACGGCATCGACCTCACCTGACGTCACCCGGCCCAGCCTGGTTCCCGCGTTGCCTCGGATCGGGACCGGCCGCAGGTCGGGCCTGATCATCAGCAGCTGAGCGGCGCGGCGCGGCGACCCTGTCCCGATCCTGGCGCCCGGCGGCAGATCGGCCAGCTTGTCGCCGTTGCGCGCGGCCAGCGCGTCCCGCGGGTCATCCCTCGGCGGCACGGCAGCTAGTACCAGCCCGCTCTCGGTCCAGGTCGGCAGGTCCTTCAGCGAGTGCACGGCGAAGTCGACCGAGCCGTCGAGCAGCCGCTCGCGCAGGGTGCTGACGAAGACACCGGTCCCGCCGATCTGCGTGAGCTCAGCCCGGCTGACGTCGCCGGTCGTGCTCAGGCCGACCAGCTCGACCCGGCGGCCTGTCCGCGCGGTCAGCAACTCGGCCACGTGCGCCGACTGCGCCATCGCCATCGGGCTGCGCCTGGTTCCCAGTCGCAGCGGTGCGCCATTCATTCGGTCGCCTCCCGCAGCGCCCATTCCAGCAATTCGTCGTCTGCCCGCTCGACCGCCTGCACGGCCTCGGGATCGAGCTCGAACAGCACGCGCAGCGCCGTCTCGTAGGAATCGGCACCCGGCGAGCCGGCCAGCTCCTTCACCCTGACCGTCGGGCCGTGCAGCAGCTTGTCGGCGATCCGGCCCATCGTCTGGGCGATCTCCCGGCGTGTCTTCGGGTCCAGGTCACCAAGCCGCCGCTCCAGCCTGGCCAGCTCGGACTCCACCACGGTCGCGGCCTTGGCCCGCAGGGCGACCACTGTCGGCGCGACACTCGCGGCCCGGTCGGCCCGCAAGTAGGCGGCCAGCTCATGGGCCACGATCTGGCGGACGGCGCGAACGTCAGCCTCGCCGGCGAGCGTGGCCGACCCGAGGGTGCGGCCGTCCGCGGTCCCCGCTGCGCCGACGTCCTCCAGGTCTATCAGCCGCACACCGGGCAGCTTCCCCGCCCGAGCCTCGATATCTCTCGGCAGCGCTAGGTCGAGCAGTACGAGCGGATCCCGCCCAGACCTCCGCTCCAGCGCCTGCTCCACGATCGCTGCCGTGACGACATGCCCGGCAGCTCCCGTGCAGGTGATCACGAGATCCGAGGCGGCCAGCTCAGCGGGCAGGTCGGCGAGGCCAACCGCGCGCGCTCCGTACCGCCCGGCCAAGCGCTCTGCCCGGCCTGGCGTCCTGTTGGCGACGGAGACCTGCCGCGCCTCCTGCCGGACGGCCGTGGCGACGGCGAGCGAGCTCATCGAGCCGGCGCCGATCACCAGGATGTCGAGCCCGTTCAGCGTGACCGGTTCCCCGCCCGGCCGGCCAGGCGGGCCGACAGCGAGCTCCAGGCCAAGGGTGACCAGGCTCTGCCCGGCAGCGTCGATACCGGTTTCCGCATGCGCGCGGCGGCCCGCCCGCAAGGCCAGCCGGCTCAGGTCCGACAGCTCCCGGCTCAGCGTTCCGTGCTGACGCGCCAGCTTGACCGCCTGCCGGACCTGGCCGAGTATCTGGCTCTCGCCGACAACCATCGACTCGAGGCCGCACGCCACGGCGAGCAGATGCTGGACGGCCCGGTCCTCGTAGTGCACGTACGCCGATCCGGTCAGCTCGCTGAGCGGCAGGTCAGAATGGCGGGCCAGGAGCTCGCAGATCGCCGCGACGCCGCCGTGGAACCGGTCGACCTCGGCGTAGACCTCGATCCGGTTGCAGGTGCTGAGAACGAGAGACCCGGCGACGCTGTCTGACTGGTGGACGTCACAGAGCAGCTTGGCCTGGGCATCGCCGGACACGACCGCCCGCTCCAGTGTCGTCACTGGCGCGCTCGAGTGGCTGAGGCCGACCACGAGAACGCTCACGTCCCGACCGCCTCGGCCGCCACCTGACCGTCACCGTTCAATGCCAGCGCTCTCCCTGTGCTGCCGGAGATCCCGTTGCCTGCCGGGACCGCGGCGTCTGGCTCACCGCGATGCAGGACCTGGACCACGGACCGGCGCTGAGCGTGAAACGCGAGGATCTGCAATTCAATCGACAGGTCGACTTTACGCACATCCACGCCGTCAGGCACGTTGAGCACGACAGGCGCGAAGTTCAGGATGCTGGTGACGCCCGCAGCCACCAGCCGGTCGCAGATGCCCTGCGCCGCGATCGCGGGCACCGTGATCGCCCCGATCATGACTCTGAACTCCGCCACTACGCGCTCGATCTCGTCCGCGGCCCGCACCCGGTGACCCGCGATCACGCTGCCGATCACCCCCGGATCGGAGTCCATCAGGGCCGCAACACGGAAGCCGCGTGAAGCGAAACCGCCGTAGTTGGCAAGCGCTCGGCCCAGGTTGCCGGCGCCGACGATGACCACCGGCCAGTCCTGGGTGAGCCCGAGTTCCCTGGACACCTGGTAGATCAGGTAGTCAACGTCGTAGCCGACGCCTCGGGTGCCGTAGGAGCCCAGATGCGACAGGTCCTTGCGCAGCTTGGCAGAGTTCACCCCGGCCGCGACCGCTAGCTCCTCGCTCGACACCGATGCGATATCGCGGTCGGCCAGCGCGTACAGGGCACGCAAATACAGCGGCAGGCGAGCTATGGTCGCCTCCGGGATGCCCTGCAGGCTGCGGTCTGACCTGGTTCGGCGGGACATACGCCGGCAACTCCTGGGGGGATCGGCACCGCGGGCGGGAAGCTCTGGTCGC
>JADGPC010000338.1 GCA_017882645.1 Streptosporangiales bacterium
CGCCCTTGATTACCGCCACGCCCACCTCCGGCCCGGCTTCCCCTGCAGCGTCACGTCGCGGGAGTGCACGATTCGCACGTTAGGCCCGTGGAGTGCCATCGTCAACGATCTCCGCCGGCGCGTCGCCGGGCGGCTGCGGTCACGTCAGCGCCGCGAGGGAGCACTAGGTAGCGCTGCCGAAGTCTTCGGGCGTGATGTTGTCGAGAAACTCGCGGAATTTCTCGACCTCGTCCTCCTGCTCGTCCGGGATCGAGACTCCGGCCTCATCCAGGATCTCGTCCTGGGCGAAGATGGTGGTCCCGGTACGCAGGGCGAGCGCGATCGAGTCCGAAGGTCTCGCGCTGACCGTCGTGCCATTGGAGAACACCAGGTCGGCGAAGAAGATCCCGTCCCGCAGGGCGGTGATGTTGACCTGCGTCAGCTCGACCTTGAGCGCGGTGAGGATGTCCCGCATCAGGTCGTGAGTCAGCGGACGGGCGGGGACCATGCCCTGCTGCGCGAAGGCGATAGCCGTGGCTTCCATCGGCCCGATCCAGATCGGCAGGTAGCGCTCACCGCCGGTCTCCTTGAGCAGCACGATGGGCTGGTTCGTCGGCATCTCGACCCGGACGCCTACGACCTCCATCTCCTTCACCGCGACTCCGTCCTCACCTGCGCCTCATGTCAGCGTTGTTCCCCTGCCGTGCAGGCCGCACTCCCCTGTCAACGTACACCACCTTGTCTTCGTGGCCGGGCACCCGCTCGAGCCGGTACCCGGTATTGCCGGCGCCATTCGCGCCGGGCCAGGCGGCTTTCCAGCTCACGCGCTCGCGTCCTTGATGCCCGGGCGCGGAACGCGGCTGGTGATCTGGCCGCTGGCCGCCGGAGCGGGCCGTGCCTCGTGCCCGGCGAGCTCATCGCCCGGCAGCCCGGCCTCGGCCAGCGCCGCCTCGATCATCGCGCGGTGCAGCTGGAGCAGCAGGGTCGCGATCTGCCTCGCGGTCCGCCCCGCGTCCTCCCTGGCGCGCGGGCTGTGCTGGCGCAGCGTCGGTGCCACGACCTGCTCGATCAGCGACACGTCACGCTCGGCCGCGGTCCGGACGGTGCGGAGGTGCCTGGCCTGCACCCCGTACGAGGCCAGCCTGGCGACTGTGCTTGCCACGTCGAGCGCGTCCTGGCTGTAGAGCCGGCCGACCCGCCGCACCAGGCCGTGCGCCTCGAGCTCGGCCAGCTGCTGCTCGTCGATGCCGGCCGAGTCAAGCAGCTCGCGACGGCTGACCATCTCGGCCGCGTCGGCCCGGCCCGCCTCAGCCTGGCCTGCATCAGCCCGGCCTGCCTCAGCCCGGCCCGCGTCGGTCCGGCCTGCCTTGACCGCCGCCTGATCGTGCAGGCGCTCCTTGATGACGCGCAGCGGCAGGTACTGGTCCCGCTGCGCGGTCAGGATGAACCTGAGCTGGTCAACGTCGGCCGGGCCGAACCGCCGGTATCCGGACGGCGAGCGGGCCGGAGCGATCAGCCCCTCGGACTCCAGGAAACGGATCTTCGAGACGCTGACGTCGGGAAACTCGGCACGGAGCTCAACAAGCACCTCGCCGATCCCGAGGTAAGCTCGCGCAAACTGACCGTTCATCCCGTCCCGTACGCCTAGCCGCTCTCGGCATGCGAAAGGCGGCCCTGCAGGAAGACCAGCCGGAATTTTCCGATCTGGACTTCGTCGCCGCCGCTGAGCGCCGCTTCCTCGATCCGCTCCCTATTCACGTACGTGCCGTTCAGGCTGCCGACGTCGCGCACGGCGAACCGGCCGCCATGCCGGTAGAACTCCGCGTGCCGCCGCGAGACCGTGACGTCGTCGAGGAAGATGTCACTGTCCGGTCGCCTGCCGACCTCGGTCAGCTCGCTGTCGAGCAGGAACCGGCTGCCGGCGTTGGGCCCGCGCCTGACCACGAGCAGAGCGGTGTTCGGCGGAAGCGCGTCGACGACCGCGGTATCCGGTGTCGGCTCCTCGCCAGGCTCGGCGTCCGGCTGCTCGGCACCGGAGAAGATCATCGACGTGGTCTCGGCCGCGGTACCCCGCTCGGCCGCGGCCCTGGTCAGCGGAGTGCCGCACTGGGAGCAGAAACGCGCGTTCTCGGGATTGGCAGCACCGCAGGCGGTGCAATAGACGCTGGGCATCTGAGCGCCTTGCCTCCCCATCGTCGGCCGCGCAGCACTGACGGAATGGACATCCGTGCGGGCATTCAGCCCGGCCACATCAGCTTCGGACCACGCTACCGGTGGCTGGCGCCGCTGGTCTATCTGCCACGCAGGCTCCGCCTGGCGCTGGTCAGCTGGCACTGGCGAGCTTTCCCAGCCGGCGCGCGCGGATCCTCCCGCTGATCGTGCCGCAACCGAGCGCGCCCGACTGCGGCGCCTGCGCCAGATCACGCTGCACACCTCCGACGTCCTGCCGCCGCCCGGGTTGGCGTCCAGCAGCCAGTTAGTGATGGCAATTGTCTCACGCGCGACTAGTGCCGCGTCGGCCTTCAGCTCGACCCGCGGCGCTCCCGGCCAGCCTGCTCAACCACTGCCGCCCACTCGTCGAGCAGCGCCTGCGCGGTCTCGCTGTCCGCGGCCTCGGCCCACAGGTGCGTGATCGCATGCGCCGGGTCGGGCAGCACGAGCGCCCAGCCGCGGTCGGGCTCGACGACCCGGACGCCGTCCGTAGTGTCGATCTGGCGCTGGCCGGCCGCCTCCACGACGATCCGCATCACGCTGCCCTTGGCCGCCCACGGCGTCGGGACGGACCGCTTGAGCAGGTGCGCGACCGGGATCCTGGCGTGGATCTGGCTGAGCGTCAGCCTGGTCCTGGCGACCAGGCCGATCAGCCTGGCGAAGGCGGCGATGCCGTCGAGCGACCGCGAGAACTCCGGCACGACGAAGCCGCCGCGTCCGTCGGCCGCGAAGATGACATCGTCGGCTGCTGTCGCCTCGTACAGCCCGTAAGGCGAGGTGGGAGTCCAGCCGACCTCGACGCCGTGATAGTGGCAGACGTCCTCGGCCACCCGGGTCGTGGTGACTGGGAGCGCGACCCGGCCAGTGCGACGTTCCGCGGCCACCAGGTCGAGCACGACGAGCAGCGCACGATCGTCGCTGACCAGGGCTCCCTTGTCGTCGATCAGCATGATCCGCTCGCCGACCGGGTCGAACCGGACGCCGAACGCTGCCCGGGAGGAGTAAACGAGCTCGGCCAGCCGGTGCAGGTCGGCCCTGACCTGCGCGAGCGACTGGGTTGGCGTCGCCTCGTCGAGCCTGTTGTTCACGGTCAGGACGTCCACGCCGATCCGGCCGAGCAGGCCGGGCAGGACGAGGGACGCGGTGCCGCCGGCGCAGTCCGCCACCACCTTCAGCCGCGCGTCCCTGACTCCGCTCATGTCCACGCACCGGAGCAGGTCAGCGGTGTAGGCCTCGATCACCCGCGGCGGATAGGTCAGCTCGGCGATCTCGCCGGGGAAGGCACGCCGGTACTCCTGACGGGAGAACACCCGCTCCAGCTTGCGCTGCACGGCCTGCGACAGGTCGGCGCCATGCTCGTCGAGGAAGAGGATGTCGATCGACTGCGGGTCGCCAGGCGTGGTGCGCATGGCGATCCCGCCGCTGCACTCGCTGCGCGCCGTCTCGAACCTGGCCACAGGCAGCGGCTGCGCCTCGAGATCGACGACATTGATCGCGCTGGCGTTGAGCGCGCCGTGGACGGCTCGCTTCAGGGCACGGGCGGCCCGTGACACGTCGCGCGAGGTCGTGACGACGGAGCCCTTCTTCAGCGTCGTGGCGTAGGCGCTCGCCAGGCGCACGCAGAGTTCGGGGGTGATCTCGACGTTGACCAGCCCGGAGACGCCGCGCGGGCCGAACAGCGTCCGCTGGCCGCGCGATTCCCAGATCACGCTGGTATTGACGACGGCTCCGGCCTCGATTGTCTTGAACGGGTAGACCTTGACCCCGGCGGAGATGTAGGCCTCGGACTCGATCACGCACTCGTCCCCGACGACGGCGCCCTCCTCGATCCTGGCCGATGCCATCACGTCGGTGTTCTTGCCGATCACGCACCCGCGCAGGGTGGCGCCGACCCCGACGTACACGTTGTTGTGCACCGTCGCCCGATGCAGGAAGGCGCCCTCTTTCACCACGACGTTGCTGCCGACCACGGTGAACTCGCGAAGCTGCGCGCCTGCCTCGATCTTGGCGTAATCGCCGATGCACAGCGGCCCGGTGAGGATGGCGTCGGGATCGACCTCGGCGCCCTCGGCCACCCAGACACCCGGAGATACCTCGAAGCCGTCGATGTCCGCCCTGACCTTGCCGGAGAGCACGTCGGCCTGGACCCGGTGGTAGGCCTCGTGCGTGCCGACGTCCTCCCAGTACCCGTCGGCGACCCAGCCGTAGACCGGCGCGCCGCGGTCGAGCAGCTTGGGGAAGACATCGGCCGACCAGTCGACGGCCTCCCCTGGCGGCACCTGCGCGAGCACCTCGGGTTCCATCACGTAGATGCCGGTATTGACGGTGTCGGAGAAGACCTGCCCCCAGGTCGGCTTCTCGAGGAAGCGCTGGATCCTGCCGTCGGGATTGGCGATGACGATGCCGAACTCGAGCGGATCGGGCACCCGCGCGAGCGCGACCGTGACCAGCGCCGCGCTGTCCTTGTGGAACCGCACCAGATCGGACAGATCGATGTCGGTCAGCGCGTCGCCCGAGATGACCAGGAAGGGCGCGTCGCGCAGCGCGGCCTCGGCGTTCTTGACGCTGCCCGCGGTGCCGAGCGGGATGTCCTCGGTCGCGTACTGCAGGCTCATCCCCCACTCTTCGCCGTCGCCGAAGTAGTTGCGGACCATCGAGGCGAGGAACTGGACGGTGACGATCGTCTCGTCGAAGCTGTGCCTGCGCAGCAGCCGCAGCACGTGCTCCATGATCGGCTTGTTGACGACCGGCAGCAGCGGCTTCGGCTGGTTGGCGGTCATCGGGCGCAGCCTGGTCCCCTCTCCGCCTGCCATGACTACAGCCCTCACCGCTTGCCAGTGCTCCCTTCAGGGCATAACGAACCGCCGCGTCGGCCTGCCCGGTCGGCGGCCAGCAGGCGGCGAGCCTGCTCGACGTAGAGTGCAGCAGCCCACCAGTAGAGTGCAGTTCCCCATAGTGCGAATGCCCAACCGAACACCCGGGCTACTCCTGCATATGACGTCTCGTGTGAACCGAGAAAAAGCAGCGGAAACGCATACAGAAGGTTCAGCGTTGCCGCCTTGCCAACGAAGCTGACATGAAGCGGCCCGTAACCGTGGCGCCGCAGGACGAGCAGCACGACGCCGAGTACCAGCTCCCTGGCGGCCAGGATCGCGACCAGCCACCAGCCGATGATTGCCCTGATGGCCAGCGCGATGATGGTCGAGACGATGTAGAGCCGGTCGGCGGCCGGATCGAGTATCTCGCCGAGACGGCTCTGCTGGTTCAGGGCGCGAGCGATCTTGCCGTCCAGCCAGTCGGACAGGCCGGCCGCCATGAGCAGGCCGACCGCCCACCAGTCGCCGGCCTGGGTCCGCACGCCGAGCACGAGCCAGAGGAAGACGGGAACGCCCGCCAGCCGCGCGAAGCTGATCAGGTTCGGGATGGTCAAGACCCGCTCCGGCTGCTCTGGCTGGTCCTCAGCCATGGTCCCGCATCACCCGCTTCCGTCCCCGTCGAAGACGTTACGCGGTGCCGTGCAGCGGTCGCCACACCGGATCACCTGAGCCGGGACACGACCCTGCGGCGCTGGTGCAGACTGGCCCGATGGGGATGATGGCGCGGGCTGCGGCAGCGACTGCGGCGACGGCCGCAGCGATCGTTAGCGCGCTGGTCCTGGCCGCCTGCGATCAGGGGGCGCCGCAGCGGCCGTCCCCTGGTCCAGTCGGCCGCAGCACGGCTGCCAGGGTCGGCGGCCACGCCGACTGGCCG
>JADGPC010000339.1 GCA_017882645.1 Streptosporangiales bacterium
CGCCCTCGCCGTCGGCGACGCTGCCGAGCCTGATCTGCGCATCCGCGGCGAGACCGAGGTCATCGCCACCGCCGACCGAATCGTCGCCAACACCGACGCCGAGGCGCGGGAGCTGATCAAGCTCTACGACGCGGCGCCCGGCCGGGTCGCCGTGGTCAGCCCCGGCGTGGACCTGGTTACGTTCCGGCCCGGGTCGCGGCGCCTGGCCCGGCGCCACCTCGGCATCGCGCCGAACGCGATCGTGCTCATGTTCGCCGGGCGGGTTCAGCCGCTCAAGGCACCCGACATCCTGCTGCGGGCCGCAGCTGAGCTGGTCCGCGACCATCCCCGGCTGGCCGACCGGCTCGTCGTCGCCTTCGTCGGCGGCCCGAGCGGCGCCGGCCGCAACGATCCTGACGGCCTCGTCCAGCTCGCCGCGACGCTCGGGATCTCGCGGAACATCCGGCTTGAGCCACCCTGCCCGCAGCGCGATCTCGCCGACTGGTACCGCGCGGCGACCCTGGTCGTCGTGCCGTCTTACTCCGAATCGTTCGGCCTGGTGGCGGTCGAGGCCCAGGCCTGCGGGACTCCGGTGGTGGCGGCCGCCGCCGGCGGCCTGCGGACGGCGGTGCAGGACGGTGTCTCCGGGGTCCTGATCGAAGGGCACGACCCGGTGCGCTACGCGACGGCTATGGCCGACCTGCTCGCCAGCCCGGCCCGGATGGTAAGGCTGGGCCGCGGAGCCAGGAAGCACGCATCGGGCTTCGGCTGGTCCTCGACGGTCGACCAGCTGCTGGGCGTGTACCGTGACGCCATGAGCGAGGTGGCCGTCACGGTGGACGCGTGACCGCCGCGCCCGCCGAGCCGGAACCGGCACCGTCTGGCGACGCCGCCGCCAGGCTCGATCGCATCCTCGCCGACCTGGCCGTCAGCTACGAGTCGCCGCAGCCGGGCGCGTTCCTCGTTCGGCTCGAGGGCCAGCACAAGCTGGTCACCCTCACCTGGCTGATCGCGGACACGCACAGCCTGCACGTGGAGGCGTTCTTCTGCCGCCAGCCGGACGAGAACCACGCGGAGTTCTACAAGTTCCTGCTCGAGCGCGGAAGCCGGATGTTCGGCATCCACTTCGCCCTCGATCCGGTGGGCGACGTCCACCTGGTGGGCAGGCTGCCGCTCGCGACCATCTCGCCCGATGAGATCGACCGGCTGCTCGGCTGCGTGCTCAGCTACTCGGACGAGAACTTCGACCAGGCGCTGATGATCGGCTTCGCCGACTCGATCCGCCGGGAACATGCCTGGCGGGTCAAGCGCGGCGAGAGCCTGGCCAGCCTGCGCGCCTTCACCCGGCTGACCGACCAGGACGCCGGCCAGCACGCGTCATGACGATCCCGGCCACGGACACCTTCGCGGTCTTCGGCACGACGGCCGTCCTGCTGGTCACCGAGCCGGCCGCGCTGGCCAGGGCGCGGGCGATAGCCGACGCCGAGCTAGCCGCCGTGGACCTGGCGTGCAGCAGGTTCCGGCCGGACTCCGAGCTTTCCAGGCTTAACTCATCCAGCGGCGAGCTCATGCGGGTCAGCGAGCTGTTCGCGGCGCTCATCGCCGAGGCGCTGCGGGCGGCCGAGCTGACCGACGGCGATGTCGACCCGACCTGCGGGCAGGCACTGGCCGCCGCTGGCTACGACCGCGACTTCGGCGAGATCCGTGCCGGTGGCAAGACCTTCGCCGTGACCGGCGGCGTCGTTCCCGGCTGGCGCAGCGTCTGGCTCGACGCCAGCCAGCCCGCCGTCCGGCTGGCCCGCGGGGCGCAGCTCGACCTGGGCTCGACCGCCAAGGCCTGGGCGTCGGACCACTGCGCCAGCCTGATCGCCGGCACCCTGGGCTGCGGCGTCCTGATCGGCCTCGGCGGCGACATCGCCGTCGCCGGAGAGCCGCCCGAGGGCGGCTGGCGGGTCAGGGTGACCGACGATCACGCCGCCGGGCCGGACACCGACGGCCAGACGGTGACCATCCGGGCCGGCGGCCTGGCGACCTCCAGCACCACGGTCAGGACCTGGACGGCGGGCGGCGCGACGATGCATCACATCATCGACCCGGCGACCGGCGAGCCCGCCCGGTCCTGCTGGCGCACGGTCAGCGTCGCCGCGGCGTCCTGCGCGGACGCCAACATCGCGAGCACCGCCGCGATCATCCGGGGCGCGGCGGCACCGGACTGGCTGACGCAGGCCGGTCTGCCGGCCCGGCTGGTCCGCCACGACGGGACCGTCGAGCGCACGCCCGGCTGGCCCGACCCGACGCTCGGCCCGCCCGACCCGACGCTCCCGACGTTTCCAGCTATCCAGACATAAGCCACCTCCCAGCTGAGTCAGCGCCGCCTCCGGCCTGCCAGCTACCCCGCTGATGCAACAGCGATGGGCCATCACCGTTGAAACAGCAACGGGAGTGGCCCATCGCTGTTGTAAATCGCGGGGCGCCCGGCCGCGGAGCCGACCCGGGAGCTCGCGCTCCGGACGGGCGATTACGATGCGCTTGACCGGGCGGCCGCAGGGCAGTCGC
>JADGPC010000340.1 GCA_017882645.1 Streptosporangiales bacterium
ACATGCCAGCGCACGACCCGCAGGTCGGGCACGCCGAGCGCTCGATCGAGGCCAGCTGGTCGTCGCTGACGCTCGGGTCGGCCGACGCGGTCATGGCGTCGATCAGGTCGAGGCCGGTGTGAGCGACACCGTCGGTGACGACTGCCTTGCCAGCCTCCATGGCCCCGCCGCTGACGAACACGGCGGGGATGTTGAGCCGCATCGCGGCGATCAGCATGCCGGGCGTGATCTTGTCACAGTTGCTGATGCAGACCAGCGCGTCGGCCTGATGGGCCTGCACCATGTACTCGACCGAGTCGGCGATCAGCTCCCGGCTGGGCAGGCTGTACAGCATCCCGCCATGACCCATCGCGATGCCGTCGTCGACCGCGATCGTGTTGAACTCGCGGCCCACGCCGCCGGCCGCGGCGACCGCGTCGGCGACAAGCCGTCCCATGTCCCGCAGATGCACGTGCCCGGGGACGAACTGGGTGAAGCTATTGGCGATCGCGACGATCGGCTTGCCGAAGTCGTCGTCGGTCATGCCCGTGGCTCGCCACAGGGCACGAGCGCCGGCCATGTTCCGGCCGTGAGTAGATGTCCGCGAACGCAGAGCAGGCACGGCCAACCTCCAGGTCATCTCGCGTCGGGCGCGGTGCGGCGGGTGACAGCGGGCCGCGCCCACTCATCCTAGTAACGTCCGCACCGCGGGAAAGTCAGGTTTGCGCGTCGCCGCGGCCGGCCGGGGCCCGGTCCAGCGGCTGCTGCCCGCCCGCCGGGGCTGGCGCCGGGTCGAGCGCGATGAGCCGACGGCAGAGCGTCACCACGATCAGGCCGATAACCGCCTCGGCGATTCCCTCGGCCAGGCCGCGGACGGCGAGGATTTCCAGGACCGACCGCACGCTTAGTGGCTCGGGGGCGAAGGTGTTGAGGTCGCTCGCCGCCAGCACCGGCACGAGCACCAGCAGCGCTACGGTCCAGAAGCGCCGGCGGACCAGGCGGGCGGACCGCCTGAGGGCGGGCAGGACTCGCCTGTCCTCAATCTCGATCACCGGGCCGACGACGGACAGCAGGTTGGCGGCGACGAGCCCCGGTATCACCAGCGCGATCGCCCCGAGAAAGACGATCAGTGCCACCAGCAGATCGGCCAGGATCAGCCGCCACCACGGCAGGGTCCGGGCGATCTCCCTGACCGACGGCCGGTCGCGGCCGGCTTCGCCCGCGCCGACGAGCTTGGACAAGAAGCCGGACACGAACACCGCTCCCAGCAGGGTCACGCTCGACGCGCTGAGGTCGGCGGCCAGCGCGACCGGCAGGCTGGTCCGGTCCACGACATCCCTGACGACTATGTCGGCCAGGGCCGTGACGAGGCATACGGCGACGGCGACGGCCAGGATCCGCCATCCGTGCTGCCGGGCCGTGCGCGCTGTCGCGACCAGCACCGCCCGCACGCCCAGCGGCGGCTTATGTCGTCGACCTCCGGCGCCAGGACGCTGCCCCGGCTCCGGATGACCGCGAGGCGTCATGAGTCGCCACGCTACGTGAGCACGATGATGCAGGTCAGAGACGGGGGAGACATCGAGGTCGAATCTGCCGCGGGCGACGGTACGACCTTCCGCATCTACCTGCCCGCGATCAGCCCGCCAGCACCCGAGCCGTCCGTCAGCCGCTGAGTGATCTAGCCCGGAGTCCGGTGGGGCGCGATGATGTGGCCGTCCGGCAGCAGGTCACCGGTGTCATCGAAGACGACGACGCCATTGCACAGCAGGCTCCAGCCCTGCTCCGGGTGGGCGGCGATAACCTGGGCGGCTTCGCAGTCGGGCGCGTCCGCTGACGGGCAGCGTGGCTGATGCGGACAGTTCATACCCGATGTATGCACCGCCCCGGCGGAACCTAACGTCACGCGGACTTCAGATCTGAGCGTGGTCCGGATCGAGACCTTCGCCTCTGGCCGGCCGGGCTGGTCCGGGCGCACGATGATGGCGGAGGCGATTGCCATGGCTACCACCGCTGGTCGCAGTCGCAGCGCCCTGGATGCGGCGCTGGACGTCTTCCGGATGAGGCAGTACTTCAACGTTGTCGTCGGCGCGCGCGACGTGGCGACGGCCATCGGCAAGGACGCGGCTTTCCTGGACACGGTCCGGCGCGGGATGTTGCCGCTGCCGTGGGACCGCCGGCCAGCCGTCGGCCAGGTCTTCGGGCCGCTGCGCGGCGCCGTCCCGCCGCCGCTTCCCGGGCGAGTGGGAGTCGTGGCCACCGGCGGCAGCGGCGCCCTCGCGTCGCTCGTCGGCGTGGCGAAGGCCCTGCAGGACAGCGGCACCGAGGTGTCGGTCTACTCGGTGTGCTCGGGCTCGGCGCTGTTCGGATTCCCGCTCGGCACCGGGATGCCGCCCGACGAGGTCGCGGAACTCACCGCGTCGATGCGGCCAGCCGACTACGTCGACGTTGGATGGCGCGAGATCGCCGCGCTCGTCCCCACGCTAGGCCGTGGCTGGTGCGGCATCCTGCGCGGCGACAAGCTGGAGGCGTTCTACCGCGAGCAGTTCGGCGACCTCACCCTGGCCCAGCTGCGGACGCCGACGTACGCGCCGATCTGGAACGTCGAGCACAACCGGCTGGACTTCGTCGGCCCGCGCACCCATCCGGACCTGCCGGTGGCCCGCGCGATCCGGATGGCGGTGTCGCTCCCGCTGTTCGTCCAGCCCGTCGTGCTCGACGGACTGTCGTGGTGTGACGGCGGGATCGTCGACATCTTCCCGGTGCGGCCCGTGCTCGATATCGAGCCGGCCGTCGACACCGCCGTCGCGGTCAACGGCTTCTACCCGCACGACTTCCTCGGCGAGGACGTCACCGGCTGGGACGGCCGGTCGCTCAGCATCGTGTCGGCCGCCTCGCAGGTACGGACCTGCCAGCAGGCCGAGCTAGCGCGCGAGCACCTCGCCCGGCTGCGCCGCGCGGCGGATACGCTGCTCGTCGAGCCCGTGCCGTACGGGAAGGTGGCCGGCACCGGCTTCTACCAGCAGTTCCTCGACACCCGCGAGTGGCCGGCCTTCATGCGCGCGGGCCGCGCGGCGATGCTGGCGTCGCTGCGCAGGTCCGCTCGCCGCGCGGCCGCCTGACGCCACCGCCCGGGACGGGTGAAACCGGCCCCTTTGGCGGATGGTGACAGTTTTTTGCCTGTCGCCGGGTTTGGGTGCTCGTGAGTTCGGTGAGCCTGCAGGGGTAATGAGCAGTGTGCCGCCCGCGGGTCGTGCTGGTCGGGTGGGGGTCGGCGGCCACCAGGCCGGGCACGTCGTGTCGGCTGTTCCGCTGACCGCTCATGGCATTCTCGTCGCCCTGGCCGGCGTGGCGGTCGTGGCCGGCCTGCTCTGGATTCCCGTGCTCGGCGACCGGCTGACCGATACCGTGAGCAAGCACGCGCCACGTGTCTTCCCGCGGATGCTCCTGCTCGGGCTCGCTCTGCTGGCCCTGGGTCTCGTCGTCCACGTGGGGATTCTTGACATCGTGGGCTTGTGCCTGGCTGGAATCGTCGTCCTGGCCGTGATCGTGGACAACTACTGACCCCCGACAAGTACGCGCAAGCACTTGGCGCCGGGCGGATTTTGCAGCCGAACCGGTGCTCGTTCAGCTGCGGGACCTTCGGCAATGGCTTACGACTCTGGCCCGCCCGCCTCCATCCGCGTCACAGTGGCGGTGAGCATCGAGCGGAGAAGAGGCTCAGGATGAAATGGTGGATCGTGGCTGGCGTGAGCACCGTTGTCGGCGG
>JADGPC010000341.1 GCA_017882645.1 Streptosporangiales bacterium
CCAGGGCTCGCTGCTCGGTGAGGAAAGTTCGCCACAGCGATCCGTGTTCCCAGCGGGTGTAGCCCCAGATGAACCAGTTCACGTAACGCTGCACGGCATTTTCCGAGCCAAGCCGCCTGGCGATCCGGCGCAGCCTGAGGCGGGCGAACCACGGCGTCAGCTGCCAGGCGAAGAGCGCGCATACCGGTCCGGTGACCGGCGCGGCAAGCAGCCGGTCCCAGCCGGTCAGGCAGTCAGGGCCGACGCTGGCGATGAGGATTACCGCCTCGACCCGTTCGGGCGCACGGGCGGCGACGTTGAGCGCGACCCCGCCGCCATAGGAGTGGCCGACAAGCACGGCACGCTCGATGCCGCGTGCGTCAAGCTCGGCCAGGACCGCGGCGGAGTTGACGTCCATCCCGCCTCCCGCCAGCGGGCTCGAGCCGTGGCCGGGGCGATCCGGCGCGATGGCGCGGATCTGGGTCGGCAGCCTCGCCTGCACCTGCTTCCACTCCGCACCGAGTCCGGGCTGGCCGTGCAGGAGCACGAGGTCATGGGAGCGCACCCGCTCAGGCTATGCGCAGGTTCTGCCCCGGCCGGTGAGCCTGGCCAGGGCACGGCGCACATTCGTGGCCGCCCTGGCCAGGCCTCCCGTCTACCGCATCATCACTTCTGCTGAGCTCGCATCACATAGCGGCGGCATCGTCCTCAGCAACGGCGATCACGAAGCCGAGTGCCCGCATCAGGTTTCCCCCTGCCGACACCACCTTCGCGGTTCCGACCACCGGCGCGACGGCGATCAGGATGTCCTGGACGTCCTGCTGGGTGATCCCGCTGTCAGCAGCTGCACCAGCGTTCGCGAGATACGACCCTGGCGGCGCGTCTACGGCGACCAGGGCAGCGAGCCTGGCGAGCATCAGCTCGCGCGGCATCAGATGACTGTGCTCGATGGACGCCATGTTGATGTCGGACAAGGTGTCGAGAACAGGCGTACCTGCGGCCATGTGACTCTCCGTTTCTGTCGGGATTGATCACGCACTTCAGTGAACCGGCGCCCTCGACTCCGGTCGTCACCTGCGCCGGGTGAGCTTTGCGGGCAGCGACGAGCCCCGGGAGCCAGGGCTGGCTACACCCCGCGCTGGGCGAGGATCCGGCCAGAGGTGGCCGCCTCCCCCATGGCGGCGTAGTCGCGCTCGTTCTGATCGGCGTAGGCGGCCGCGAACCCGGCGATCGCCCTGTCGAAGGTGTCCGAGCTACCCAGGTACGAGGCGATCGCGATCCGGTCCCCCGACCGGGCATGCGCCCGGGCGAGCGTCCAGCCGCAGACCTCGCCGTAATCCGACAGCCCGCTCGGCGGCATCGCCTGCGTGTCGACCGAGAACTTCCAGTCCCTCAGCTGGCGGATGTAGAAGTCCCTGACTACGCCGTCCGGGGCCGGGTTCAGCCGCTGCCAGCCGAGGAAGGCGTCGCTGGCCGCCTGCATCAGCCGCTGCCCTTCCACGACCCGCTCGCCCTGGTTCTCGTACCTGCTCCGCCCCACGAACTCACTGAGCACAGAAGGGCCGGCCTCCTTCATCTGGAGGAAGAGCGGGTCCGCGGAATCCCGGCCCAGCATCAGCATGATCCAGCACCGGGTGCCGACGCTTCCCACGCCGACCACCTTGCGCGCGATGTCGGAAAGCTCATGCCGGTACTGATCGAGCAGGTACCTGCGGTCATTTGCCAGGGTCCGCTTATAGCTGTCAATCAGGGCGATCAGGCCCTTCTCGACCCCGGTCCGGTCCATGTCCGCTGGCATCAGGCTGGACAGCGGAATCACCAGGGGCGGATCGGCGACGATCTGCGGCCTGCCGTCTACGATCCGGCACAGCTTCCCGAGAGCCTGCATGCTGTCCCTGGTGCGCGCCTTCTCGGCGCCCTTGGCCAGCTTCGAGCGCTGCTGTGAGGTCAGCCGGCTTTTAAGCCGCCGCTGCAGCTCCTCGACGTCGGCGCTGGCGTAGAAGACGGCCAGATTCGTCATCCCGGCGAACTCGCGCATGGCGATCCGGTACCTCGCGGCAGCGGCCTGCACGATCGCCGACCGCTGGCGCTTGGTGACGCCGTTCTCCCGCGCCGCAATCTCCAGGCTCGCGGCGAGCCGCTTGACATCCCACTCCCACGGACCAGGGAGGGTCTCGTCGAAGTCGTTGATGTCGAAGACCAGGCGGCGCTCGGCCGACCCGAACAGCCCGAAGTTGGCCAGGTGAGCGTCACCGCATGCCTGCACGGCCAGCCCCGTGACCGGTGTTGTCGACAGGTCGTAGGCCATCGGCAGGGCCGCACCGCGGAAGTACGCGAACGGCGATTCCAGCATCCGGCCATATCTGATCGGAATCAGATCGGGCAGCCGTCCGACGGACTGCTTGACCAGCATGTCGACCGGGTCGGGCCGCTCGGCGGCCGGCTCGAAGTTCGCATGGCTGCTTCTTGGCGCCTGGATCCTGAGCTGCCTGCCGCGCTCGGCGCGCTCGGCTGGCGTCAGCTTCCTGATCGACGTGTCCAGCTGATACCGGCGCTCGGGCTTGGCCGGCGCCTTCGCCGGACGTTGCGCCGATGTCCTGGCCGATGAGCGGGCCGCCGTCTTGGTCGATCGGCGGGTCGGTGTCGGTGCCTTGGCGGATCTGCGGGCCGGCGCCTTGGTCGATCGGCGGGTCGGTGTCGGTGCCTTGGCGGATCTGCGGGCCGGCGCCTTGGTCGACGGGCGGGCCGCCGTCCTGGTCGCCGTCCTGGCCGACGGGCGGGCCGTCGTCTTGGCCGGTGTCGCGGCGGACCCGTTCGATGTCCTGGCCGACGGGCGGGCCGTCGTCTTGGCCGTCGTCGCGGCGGACCCGTTCGATGCTCTCGCCGACGGGCGGGCCGTCGTCTTGGCCGTCGTCGCGGCGGACCCGTTCGATGCTCTCGCCGACGGGCGGGCCGCCGACCTGGCTGACGGCCCGGTTGCCGTCCTGGCCGAGGACCCGGTCGGCGTTCTTGGCGCCGAGCGCGTCGCGGGCCTGGTCGAAGACCCGGTCGCCCGCCTGCCTGACGGGCGCGTCGCCGTCCGGGTCGACGGGCGCTTCGCCGTCTGGCCCGACGTCCTGGCTCCGGACCCGTTCGCCGTCCGGGTCGACGGGCGCTTCGCCGTCTTGGCCGTGGACGCCGTCGCTGTCCTGGCCGATGATGGCGCTGATGTCTGTTGTGCCTTGGTCCCGTGCTGAGACGGAACCTTGCTGGTTCGCGATGGTCGTCGCGTTGTCGTCACGCTCATGCCCAACGATGTGCGCATCGCCGGGCCGCAGACGTCATCCTGGCGGGGTGATGTTCGGCGGCGGCCTGGCCGCCCGCCGCAACTCCGCTGGCACCGTCATGGTACCGGCCACTGGTACCGGCCACCCTTTCACTCGCGCCGGGTGATGCACGGGCAGCGACCCCCGGCGGATCGTGGTGACCCGCACAATCGCGTGCGGCACCACTACTCAGGAGCGTCCATGTCATCCCTAACCGCCTGGAAGTTCGAGTCCACGGACGGCGCCCGGGAGGCGCTCGACGCTCTGGCCGACCTGCAGCGCCAGCAGCTCATCCAGGTCCTCGACGCGGCCATGGTCAGCTGGGAAGTCGGCAAGAACAAGCCGAAAACACGCGAGATGCGCGACACCAAGAAGGCAGGAGCGCTCGGCGGCGGCTTCTGGGGACTGCTGTTCGGCCTCATCTTCTTCATCCCGATCCTGGGCCTGGCGATCGGCGCGGCAACCGGCGCGCTGATCGGCTCGATGGCGGACGTCGGCATCAGCGACTCCTTCATCCGCGAGGTGCGCGAGAAGGTGACTCCGGGTACGTCGGCCCTCTTCCTGCTCAGTTCCGACGCCGTCATGGACCGGGTCGCCGACCGCTTCAAGACCGCCGATGCGGAGCCGATCAGCACCAATCTGTCGACCGACCAGGAAGCGAAGCTGCGAGAGGCCTTCAGCGAGGAGGAATAGCGCCCGCAGGGGTCAGCTAGTCCGCATCCCGCCCGGGCGAGCGTGATGCGAGGTTGATGCGCGCATCTGGCGGGTACGGTCGTCACGGGCTGAAGCTGCATGTTCGTCCGTGGGTCGGGGGCCTGACGGGCTGACCTGACGTGCTGGCCGTGGCCCGTCGGGGGATTGATGACCAGCACAATCAGCGAGCCGACCGTCCGCTACGGGACACGAGATAGCTGGCGGCGGCTGCACGATAGCGATCAGCACGGCAGCAATCAGGACGACAGCCATCGCGACGACCGCGCCGAGTTGGCCACCGACCGCAGGCGCAAGGTACGGCGGACTGCTGCCGACAAGGCGCGGATACCGCAGCCGAGCGTGCCCTTGGTACCGCGCTCGCGGATCACCGACCTGATCGACCGGGCATCCGCCCTGCACCGGGTCACGCTGGTCTGCGGGCCGTCGGGGGCCGGAAAGACCATCGCCTGCGCGCAGTGGGCGGCGGGTGTGGCCGACGGAGCCGGATGGCTCAGCCTTGACTACGGCGATCGCTGGCCGCGCAGGCTGTGGGCACATGTCAGGACGGCGCTGGCCAGCATTCCGGCCATGCCCGCTGAGATTGCGGGCGACCTGCCAGACCCATCCGATGAGGCTTTCCCGCTCCACCTGGTCCAGGTGGCGCAGCGGCTGAGCACACCGGTCACGCTGGTGATCGATGACATCTGCGAGCTGGCCGGAGCCACGGTCCTGGCTGACATCGACCAGCTCATCAAGCATGCGCCGCCGACTCTGCGGCTCGTTCTGTCCGGGCGCCATCCGGCCGGCCTTCAGGTCGCCAGGCTCAGGGTTGGCGGCGAACTGGCGGAGATCGGCCCGTCCGAGCTGGCCTGCACGCCCGATGAGGCCGAAGCTTATTTCCGCATGCTGGGCCTTGACCTGACCGCCGCAGAGCGCGACGAGCTGCTGAGGCGCACCGAGGGCTGGATAACCGGACTGAGGCTGGCCGCGATGCGGGCCGGGTCGGGTAAGCCGACCGCGTCGGTGTCGCGGATTACCGGAGACGAGCCGGCTGTCGCCGACTACCTGTGGGACGAGGTGCTGGCCAGCTTGCCGGCCGCCAGCAGGCTCTTCCTGCTCCGGACGAGCGTCGCCGACGTGATCAGCGGAGAGCTCGCCGACACTCTCACCGCAGGCAGCGGCGGCGGCTCCATGCTGGAGCAGCTAAGCCGGGAGAACATGATGGTCAGGCCCGCCGCCACCGAGCTGGCCAGGACGGAACGCACTCAGTACCGCTACCACCCGATGCTGCTCGACATGCTCAGGGCCCGGCTGCGCTGCGAACTCCCCGGGGAGACCGCCCGGCTGACCAGGCGGGCGGCTCGCTGGCTGGCCGGCCAGGGCCGGCACGCGGAAGCGATCCGCACCGCGGCCAGGGCCGCTGACTGGGACTTCGCCGGCCGCGTGCTGGCCGAAGCGGGCCCGGCGATGCTTCTGCCCGGTCCCGCGGCCGAACTCGAGCCGGTGCTCGCGACGTTCCCCGCCAGCCGCTATTCCGGCGACGCGGCCGTCGCTGGCGCGCTGGCCGCGGCCGGGCTGCGGACCGGTGACACCTGCACCGCTGCCCTGCACCTCGATAACGCGGAGCAGGCACTCGGCCGCTGCGGGCAGGCTCAGCGCGAGCGGATCAGGACGTGGCTGCGGGCGCTGCGGCTGATGAGCGCCAGCCAGGAACCGGAGGCCGCCGACGGCCTGCTGGAGCAGAGCCGGGCAATCGCCATGCAGGCGGAAAGGTCCGTGACGGGCGCGGTCGGTAGTCAGGGCCTGGGATTGCTGTGGTGCGCGCTCGGCGTCGCGGAGTTCGCGGGGATGGACGCCGCCCGCGCACGCGAGAGCTTCGGCAGGTCCCGCAGGTACCTGCGGGACGGGCAGCCTGGCTTCGACGACCTGGCCCGTGGCTGGCAGGCGCTGGCTGAGGCGGTCTCCGGTGACCTGCTGACGGCCAGCGAGCTGATCGCCGCTGAGCCGGCCGGCGGGGACGGCCGGGCTGGCCTAGCTGACGGAGCCGGCGGGGACGGCACGGGCGGCGGTGGCTCGCTGGCGGTCAGGCTCGCCAGCCTGACGACCGCCTATGTCCACCTGGCCAGGGACGAGCCGGCCGCCGCGCGCGCGGCACTTGACCGGTGCGAGCCCGACGGGCAGGGCACCGAGCCCGGCGCCGCCGCCAAGCCGGTTACCGATCCGCTGGCAGCCCGGGTGATCTTCTCGCTCGCGTCCGCGGCACGGACCCGGCTGGCACTGGCCGAAGGAGATCTCGGCGCCGCCCGGGCCGCGCTCACCCGGCTGCGCTATCAGTGCCTGAACTCGGCCGCTGGCCGGTATCAGGGCCGCAGCCTGCCGCGGGGCGACGTGCCGCAGGCCGACGTGCCGCAGGCCGGGAGCCGGGCGCTGGAGAAGTTCCTCGCCCCGCTCGAGGCCGACATCGCGGTGCGGGATGGCGATTTCAACCGGGCCAGGCTGGCGCTCGCGCAGGCCGGCCAGGACGGCGCGACGGCCAGCAGCGCGGTGCTGCTCGCGCAGGCGCGGCTGCTGCTGGCCCAGGGTGACAACCACGGCACGCTGAGTGCGATTGACCCGTGCCTGGACGCCACATCCGGCCGGATCACGCTGCACGACCACATCTGCGCGCTAGTCACGGCCTGCATCGCGGCCAGGCGGCTTGGCCAGGCCGAGCAGGCGGCCGAGCACCTCGCCTGCGCTCTGGCCCTGGCCGAGCCGCAGGGAATGTACCGGCCGTTCCTGGACGGCGGCGGGGCCGCTCGCTCGGCGCTGACGGTGCTGATCCGGCCGGTCAGCCAGGGAGCGGCGTTCGCGGCCCGGATCCTGCAGCGTTTCGATACCGCCCCGGCCTTCCAGCCGGGGCAGCCGCCCGTCGCCTGCGTGCCGCTGACCAGCAGCGAGATCGCCGTGCTGAGGTTCCTGCCGTCGCACATGACCAATCAGGAGATCGCGGAGGCGCTGTTCCTGTCGATCAACACGGTCAAGACCCACCTGCGCTCGGTCTACCGCAAGCTCGGCGTCGCGACCAGGCGCCAGGCGATTGCCCGCGGCGGCAAGCTCGGACTGCTCTGACGGCCCGCCCGTGCGCACGCCCGGCCAGCCGGTACCGGTCACGCGCAGTCCCCGGTCGTGTGCCCCCGGTCGCGCAGCGCCAGTCCGGTCAGGTATGGTGGGCTGATCATGCGGCGCTTCGTACTCATTCTTAGTAGCCGTAGCGGGACCTGATCAGGCAGGCCAGCAACCCGCTACGGCGATGAGGTGCTGGCCGTGTGCCCCCAGGTACCGTGAGCGGCCCGCTGATATATCACCGCCGCTGCACTGCCCGGCCAGATCAGACCGCCGGGCCGACCTGGGCTCCTGATCAGGAGCAAGTCCCCGGCAGCCTGGATCGGATCACCGGTCCTGCGGCTCGCGATCTTGCGGCAAGCGGCTCCGCCTCAAGCTGGAACGCCTGGCAGCCAATGCCCAAGACGTGACAGGAGTATGTGATGATGAGGCCGAATTCCTATCCAGAGGTTCTGCCGGCTGACCCGGCGGACTCAAGCGCCTCGGCTCTGCAGGCCGTTCAGGTCGCACTAGACCGGCGGGACAACGGCGGCGATGCCGGCTCCACAGGCGACGAGTAAGCCGGACCACGAACATGGAGCACAGCGTTGGTGAAGCACAGCGTGACGAGGCACGGGCGATGAGCGGCCGGCTCTTCGACAAGGTATGGCAACGGCACCTGGTGGCCAGCCCCGAGGGCGAGCCGCCGCTGCTCTACATCGACCTGCACCTCGTTCACGAGGTGACGTCTCCCCAGGCCTTCCAG
>JADGPC010000052.1 GCA_017882645.1 Streptosporangiales bacterium
CGCGATCTCCATGGCCACGTGGTACGGGATCCGGCGCGGCAGCCTGAGCAGGCCGCCCGCTCCGGCGACCAGGCCGCGCCTGACCTCGGGCAGCCCGAACTTCGCCGCCTCGCTGGCGACCACCAGGTCGCAGGCGAGGGCCAGCTCGAAGCCGCCGGCCAGCGCGTATCCTTCCACGGCGGCGATCACCGGCTTGGCCGGCGGCCGCTCGGTTATCCCCGCAAAACCCCGTCCGTCAACAACGGGCGCGTCGCCGGTCAGGAAGCCCTTCAGGTCCATGCCGGCGCTGAAGGTGCCCCCGGCGCCGGTGATCACGAGAACGCTGATGTCCCTGCGGGCGTCGAATTCCTCGACCGCCGCCGCCATTCCGCGTGCGACGTCCCCGTTGACCGCGTTCCGCGCCTCAGGACGGTTGATCGTGATGACCGCGACGCCGTCGGAAACCTCGGTGCGAATCGCGTCTGCCATGCCGGCGCCTTCCGATCGGATCGGTTACTGGGTCGGATCGGTTACTTGGGCTGGAACCTGATGCCGCCGTCGAACCTGATGACATCGGCATTCATGTAGTCGTTCTCGATCAGCGACCTGACCAGCTGGGCGAATTCCGCGGCGGTGCCCATGCGCTTAGGGAACACAATCGGCGCGATGAGCTTCGCCTTGAACTCATCGCTGCCGGGGCCGGCGCCGTAGATCGGCGTGTCGATGATGCCGGGGCAGATCGTGTTGACCCGCACGCCGATGGCGGCCAGGTCACGGGCGGCCGGGACAGTCATCCCGATGATGCCGCCCTTGGAGGCCGAGTAGGCGATCTGGCCCGTCTGCCCCTCCAGGCCGGCGATCGACGCGGTGTTGATGACCACCCCGCGCTGGCCGTCGGCGTCGGCCGGCTCGGTCCTGGCGATGGCAGCGGCCGCGATCCGCATCACGTTGAAGGTGCCGATCAGGTTGACGTCGATGACCTTGCGGTAGGCACCGAGATCGTGCGGAGTGCCGTCGCGGCCGACGGTGCGGGATGCCCATCCGATACCCGCGCAGCTCACCGCGACCCGGAGCGGAGCGCCAAGCCCTTCGGCTGCCGCGACGGCGCTGGCCACCGACTGCTCGTCCGACACGTCGGTCCTGGCGAACACCCCGCCGACCTCAGCGGCGAGGTCGCTGCCGCGAGCCTCGTTGAGATCGGCGACGACGACTTTGCAGCCGGCCGCGGCCAGGTCGCGCACCGTCGCCTCGCCGAGGCCGCTCGCGCCGCCGGAGACAATTGCTGCCGTTCCGTTCAGGTTCATGGCCGGGAGCATACTGTGCCGGCGACCCCGGCTCTGAACTGGGCGCGCCGCAGCCAGCACGGACCAGCGGGCAGTGCCGGAGCCTGACCGGCCGCGGGTTCCGCTGCTCAGGCAGGGTGGCGCTGTCGGTACCTGCGCCTACCATCGGAGGTAGCCCCCGAAGCCGGGCGGGCGAGTCATGAGCATCTAAACCGGGCCGAGAGCACAGCTAAGGGAATAGCCGGGGGGCCTGAAATCGCTTCTGCCGAAGCGCGCCTGGCTGGAACGGCCGGCATCCGTGGGCCGCGGCCCGCGGGCGGGCAGCGCTGACCTGGCGGTGCCGGCTGCGGTCAGGGGCCGTAACGCTGGGGCAGCAGTGCGGGAGCAAGGTATGCAGGGACCAGGATTTCCTGGCCCGACCCTGGAGAGGTTTGGTCATAGTGGCTAAGTACCGCGGTAATCCGTGGGTCGTCCTGATTGTCATGTCCCTCGGGTTCTTCATGACCCTGCTCGACCTGACGATCGTGAACATCGCGATCCCCGACATGATCACGAGGCTGCACGCGACGCTTGACGGCGTCCTGTGGGTGATCAACGCCTACGCACTGGTGCTCGCGGTTCTGCTCATCACGGCCGGCCGACTCGGTGACCTGTTCGGGCAGCGGAGGCTGTTCATCGTGGGCGTGATCTTGTTCACGCTTGCCTCAGCGGCCTGCGGCCTCTCGCCGAGCGTGGGCTGGCTGGTGGCCTTCCGCGCCGCGCAGGGGGTCGGCGCGGCGCTACTGCTGCCGCAGACGCTGGCCATCCTGACGACCGTGTTCCCGCCCGAGCGGCGCGGCGCGGCGTTCGGCATCTGGGGAGCGGTCGCCGGAGTTGCCACGATCGCCGGCCCTACGCTCGGCGGCCTGCTGGTCAGTGCGTTCGACTGGCGTTACATCTTCTACATCAACGTCCCGATCGGCGCCATGGTCATCCTGATGAGCGTGTTCCTGATCCCCGACGTGCGGGTCGGCGCCAGGCACCGCCTCGATATCCCCGGCGTGCTCCTGGCCACCGGGGCACTGCTCGCCATCTGCTACGGGCTGGTCGAGGGCCAGAAGTACGCCTGGGGTCAGATCACCTCGTTTATCTCGATCCCGCTCGTCATCGGCGTCGGCATCGCCCTGCTGGCCGTGTTCCTTGTCGTCCAGGCGCGGACGCAGGACAAAGAGCCGCTGGTGCCGTTCGCCCTGTTCCGCAACCGCGACTTCAGCCTGATGAACTGGGTTTCCGGCGTCTTGTCGATCGGCATGATGGGCATCTTCCTGCCGTTCACCATCTACCTGCAGTCGGCGCTCGGCTTCTCCGCCCTCAAGGCCGGCCTGACCATGGCGCCCGCCTCGATCATCTCCATGTTCGTGGCACCGGTCGCCGGCCGGATGACCGACCGGATCGGCGGCAAGTACATCCTGATGTCCGGCCTGATGCTGTTCGCCATCGGCTTCGGCCTGACCGCCGCCATCGCGACGACCACGTCGACCTGGCAGGACTTCATCCTGACCCTGTCCGTGGCCGGGGTCGGAATGGGCTGCACCTTCGCGCCGATGACCACGATCGCCATGCGGCACATCGAGCCGAGGGTGGCCGGCGCCGCTTCCGGCGTGATCAACACGGTCCGGCAGGTGGGCGCGGTCATCGGCACGGCCGCCGTCGGCGCCCTGCTGCAGAGCCGGCTGGCTGTCTCGCTGCCGGCCGCCGCGGCTCAGCGATCCGGCTCGCTGCCGCCGCAGGCCAGGAGCCACTTCATTGCCGGATTCGCCACGGCGGCGCAGCACGGCGAGGCCGCCAGCCCGACGCAGGGCAACGTCAAGCTGCCGCCAGGAACGGCGCCGGCGCTGGCCAGCGAGATCCACAAGATCGCCAGTGAAGTCTTCTCCGCTGGGTACGTGACCGCCATGCACGCCACCATGATCGTGCCGATCGGCCTGCTGGTCGTCGCGTCCCTCAGTTGCCTGGCCATCAAGGAGCGGGCCAGGTCAGTGCCGGCGGCCAGTGACGCCACCGCGGATTCCGCGGCGCTGCCGGAGGCTTCACAGGCTCCGGCGTGACAGCTATCGGCGCCGGGGATTCCCCGGGTCTGGCTCCGGCTGGCCTGAACGGCGAGTCCGGCGCCCCGGCCGAGACCTACCGGCCGCGGCGGGCGGATACCGCCCGGCCGGTGGTGGCCGTCGACGCGATGGGCGGCGATAACGCGCCGGCCGCGATCGTCGCGGGCGCGGTCGCGGCCTACCGGCAGTGGGGCATTCGCGTCGTCCTGGTCGGCCGCCCCGGTCAGGTACGCCCGCTGCTGGCGCAGCGCGGGGTGCTTGGCGAGATCCGCCTGGTAGCGGCCGAGGACACGGTGGCCATGGAAGAGGGTGCGCTGGCCAGCTGGCGGCGGCCGAGGTCGAGCATCGCGCTGGCGTGCCAGCTCGTCCATCTCGGCCAGGCGAGCGCCGTCGTCTCGGCCGGCTCGACGGGCGCGGTCGTCTCCATCGTCAGGCTCCGGCTGCGCAACCTGCCCGGGGTCATCCGCCCGGCCATCGCGGTCGCCCTGCCGACCAGCCCGAATCCGACTGTCCTGCTCGACGTCGGGGCGACCGCGGACCCGAAGCCCGAGATGCTGGCCCAGTTCGCGCAGCTAGGCTCGGCGTACGCGGAAATAGCGCTCGGGATTACCGACCCGGCGGTCGGCCTGCTGTCCATCGGCGCGGAGCCGGGCAAGGGCAATAAGCTCACCAGGCGGGCCTACGAGCTGCTCAGCGCGGAGCCGCAGCACGGAGCGGCATCGATCAGGTTCGCCGGGAACGTGGAGGGCAGCGACCTGCTGGCCGGCAAGGTCGACGTGATCGTGGCCGAGGGGTTCAGCGGTAACGTCGCGCTGAAGACGCTGGAAGGGACGGCCGCCTTCACCGCCGGCCAGTTCAGGTCGGCGCTCGGGGCATCACGGATGACCAGGCTTGGCGCGCTGCTGCAGCGCAAGGAACTGCGCGAGCTCGCGTCCAGGTTCGACTCGGAGACTTACGGCGGCGCCGCGCTGCTTGGGCTCGAGGGCACGGTGGTGATCGCGCACGGGGCGTCAACCGAGCGGGGCATCTCGACGGCGTGCAAGCTCGCCGCGGATCTGGCCCGCGGCCGCACAGCCGAGCGGATCAGGGAACGGCTCGGTCCGCACCGCCAGGGGCATTTCCTGCGCCGGACATGATCGCGATGGACGGCTACGCCGCCCCTGGCAGGATCGGCGCCCGCGTGGCCACGCGCTGGCGCGGCTTGGCAATCACGTTGCCGGCGCTCGATAGTCTCTAGCTATGGCTGACCTGCAGGCCGCGCTCGCGGCCCACGTGAGCGCGGCGCTTACCGCCGAATTCGGAGCTGAGTACGCCGGTGCCGACCCGCTGATCCGGCCGTCGGCGTTCGCCGACTTCCAGGCCAACGTGGCCATGGCGCTGGCCAAGCGCCTCGGCCTGCCGCCACGGGACGTCGCCACCCGGATCGCCAGCCACCTGGATCAGGCGCCCATGTGCGAGCGCGCCGAGGTCAGCGGCCCAGGATTTATCAACATCACGCTCAGCGACGCCTGGATCGGCGAGGCAGCAGCGTTCCAGCTCGGCGATCCGCGGCTCGGCATCCCGGTCAGTGACCGGCCCCAGCGGGTGGTCGTTGACTACTCCTCGCCCAACGTCGCCAAGGAAATGCACGTCGGTCACCTGCGGACGACCATTGTCGGGGACTCCGTCGTCCGCATGCTCGAGCGGCTCGGGCACACAGTGATCCGGGCGAATCACATCGGTGACTGGGGCACGAACTTCGGCATGCTGCTCGAGCACCTCATCGACATCGGCGAGCAGGCCGCGTACGCTCAGCTCGCCGCGGGCGAGATCAACGACTTCTACCAGGGCGCCAAGGTCAAGTTCGACGCCGATCCTGCCTTCGCCGACCGGTCACGCCGCCGGGTCGTCGCTCTCCAGGCCGGTGACCAGGAGACGCTGCGGCTGTGGCGGACGCTGATCGACGACAGCAAGCAGTACTACAACGCGATTTACGCCAAGCTCGGCGTCACGCTCACCGACGCCGACCTCGCGCCGGAGAGCTTCTACAACCCGCTGCTCGAGGACGTCTGCCGTGACCTGGAGCGGGCGGGCATCGCGGTCATCAGCGACGGCGCGCTGTGCGCCTTTCCGCCGGGTTTCACCGGCCGGGACGGCAACCCGCTGCCGCTGATCCTGCGCAAGAGCGACGGCGGTTACGGCTACGGGACCACCGACATGGCCGCGATCAGGTACCGCGTCGGGGACCTGGGGGCCGACCGGATCATCTACGTGGTCGGCTCGGAGCAGGCACAGCATTTCGCCATGGTGTTCGCCGTCGCGCGCCAGGCCGGCTGGCTACCCGACTCGGTCATCGCCGAGCACGCCGCGATCGGCATGGTGACCGGCACCGACCGGAAGCGGTTCAGGTCAAGGAGCGGCGAGTCGGTCAAGCTGATCGGCCTGATCGACGAGGCCGTCTCCCGGGCCGAGAAAGTGATCGAGGACCGGTATGACGACCCTGAGCTGCGTGCTCAGATCGCCCACGCGGTCGGGATCGGCGCGCTGAAGTACGCGGACCTGTCGGTCGCCAGGGAATCGAGCTACATGCTCGACTTCGACCGGATGCTGTCGCTGACCGGCAACAGCGGGCCGTACCTGCAGTACGCGACCGCGAGGATCAGGTCGATCTTCAGGAAGGGCAGCGTAGATCCGGCCGGGGAGACCGGACCGATCATGCTGACCGCGCCGGCCGAGCGGGCCCTGGCACTGCGGCTACTCGGCTTCGGCGCCGCGGTCGCGGAGTCCGCGCAGACCGCGGAGCCGCACCGGCTCGCAGCCTTCCTGTTCGATCTGGCCAGCGACTTCACGACCTTCTTCGAGCAGTGTCCCGTGCTCAAGGCCGAGAGCCCCCAGATCCGCAGCTCACGGCTGGCGCTGGCCGCGCTGACGCTGGATGTGGTGCTGGCCGGGCTTGACCTGCTCGGGATCCCGGTGCCTGACCGGATGTAGCCCGTTCTCAGAGAAATCCCAGCAACTGCCCGCTGATGTCCCAGCCCTGGCTGGCAGGGTCGC